>PLHN01000232.1 GCA_003139975.1 Acidobacteriaceae bacterium | reverse complement strand
AATTTGTAAGTCGAGCAGACCAGAAAATCGCAGTCGAGGGCGCGGACGTCAATCAATCCGTGGGGCGCGTAGTGGACGGCGTCGATGTAGCTGAGCGCGCCGGCTTGCCTTGCCAGGCGCACGACTTCCTTGACGTTGTTAATTGTGCC
Organism: Acidobacteriaceae bacterium; assembly: GCA_003139975.1. Classification (GTDB taxonomy): domain Bacteria; phylum Acidobacteriota; class Terriglobia; order Terriglobales; family Acidobacteriaceae; genus Acidiflorens. The sequence goes on along the minus strand of PLHN01000232.1, from coordinate 5,316 downwards.
TACCGCGTTTGACGCGTAGCCGACTGCGACCAGGCGCGTGTGGCTGGTGATCTGGCGCGCCAAGTCCTCCATGTCGAGCGTGCAATCGGCCGGATTGAACTTGGCCGCGCGGATGGTCACGCCTTTCTCTTCGAGCGCTTTCCAGGGCGAGAAGTTGGCGTCGTGATCGAGGAGCGTGAGGACGATTTCGTCGCCGGGGCCGAGTTCGCGGCCGATGGCTCTGCTCATGGCATATGTGAGTGAAGTCATGTTTGCGCCGAAGACGATTTCGTCGGCGTCGCAATGGAGGAAGTCGGCCATGGCGGCGCGGGCTTCGGCGACCATGGCGTCGGTGGCGCGGCTGGTGGCAAAGGCTCCGCCGGTGTTGGCGTTGTTGCGGGCCAGGTAATCCGAAATGGCGTCAATCACTCGCTGAGGAACTTGCGTGCCGCCGGGGCCGTCCATGAAGACGGCGGGCTGGCCGTTGACAGTTTGGGCCAGAGAAGGGAACTGGGCGCGAACCCAGGTCAGGTCGAGAGAGGTGGAGATAGAGCGTTCGGCGGTGGGCATAGGAAAGAACATTCTAAACGCTCCATTACGTCACCGAGTCGCTCTGTACGGACCGGCGGAAGCGTTTTGGACCCCAAGGTACGAACTGGCCTACTCAAGCCAACGTCAGGCTTGAGTGGGCCACCGTCGTCCAAATGGGGACCCGTCACAGGGTGGTGAGAAGAGGCTGGTGAGATGGAGCGACCTTTGCGGAGCTGCGCTCCGCTGGGCGGACAAGAGTGTCCGCCCCACACGAGCAAGTCTTACGCGGCGTGGTCGGACGAATTGGGGTGCTGTGGTTTTGCGGCGGCGTTGGCCTCCAGCTGGATGCGGCTCACGCAGGCCGTTTTCTCGACCAGTTCGCTGGTGGGCGAACCGTCTCCGGCCATTACGGAACCGGCTGCGAGTGCAAAGCGCAAGGCATCTGCTTGATCGTCGAAGTAGAGAACGACTTGGCCTGACATAGAACTTCTCCCCGGTGCGAACTTTGGGCCCCATGTTCGGATGAGGCGGGTCTGGTAAAGATCGAAGTCGACGCAGGTGGCGCCGCGGCGGCGCGGGCGGCACTTTTATTGATTGTCGAGGAATCGGGAGCGGGGGGATAGTGCTTTTGTTGGTTCGGAGGTGGAGCGGCGGGGCGAGATCCATGAAGGCACGGAAAGCGAACACCGAAAACAGAGGATGAGGAGCAGTTCAGTGCACGAATTTTCGCTTCACCAGTGACATACGTCAAGGCCGACGAGCGCAATCACGACCCAGAAGGCATAGAGGGCGGCATTCACAACCAAGACCTCAAGGCTGCAACGTAATGACGGTCCGCAGTTCGGGTGGTGGCGGTTAGCGAATTCCCAAGCTGGTCCTAACATTATTACGGAAAAGTGGTGAAGGGATTTGGTGTAAAGGAGTCCCCAATAGAGTGCGCTCGCAGCTACCCCACAGAGCAACGCGAACAAGAGGTTTCGCCCAAGCCGACGCTTCCAATTCGTTGGTTCCAAGTTTGACTGAAATCCTACCACTGGATAACGCGAATACGCCGCGCCCGTCTCTCCACGTTTTCTTCAGTAAGCAAACCCGTCGGGCTGGCTTACTGCGCCCACTCTTACATAGTGGTCGATAAAGTCGCGGCCGGCAGCCAGGGCTTTGCGGTTAATCTCCTTCAATGCGACTTTCTTGACCTTGGTCTCCAGCACTCCCTCGGCGGTGGCGGGCAGCAGGCATTCGGTTTCCTCCAGCAGCGCGCCCATCATCACGATATTGGTCGCTTTGGTTGAGCCGAGCTTGTCGGCCATCTCCGAGGCGGGGATGCAGATGATGCGAGCTTGCGGGAGCTGGAAATCTTCGGGCAAGCGCGCGGCGTTGTAGAGAATGAGACCTCCGGCGGCGACATGCGGCGCGAATTTTCTGAGAGAGATTTCGTTCATGGCGACGAGCACGTCGGGATGCGAAAGGAGCGGCGAGCCAATGCGCTGTTTCGCGAGGCACACGTGGCAGTGGGCGCTGCCAGAGCGCATTTCGGGGCCATAAGACGGGAGCCAGCTTACTTCCAGGCCTTCGCGCATCCCCATTTCGGTGAGCAACTGGCCGAGGAGGAGCACGCCTTGTCCGCCAAAGCCGGCGACCTTGATTCCGAACGTATCGAAGTGGTGCTGCTGGGTGCGCGCGGTTACCGGCGCGCTTTGTTCGCCGGGAGCGCCAGCGGTTCCTGCGTGGAGGTGGACATCTGTCTGAGTTCCTATGCGAGGATCGCCGATCTCAAGAGTTTCGGGGACCGTGTGATGCGGGACGACGGCGTTCTGCACCGGCTCGTGCACCCGGTCCTTGAAGACATTGAGTGGGAAGTTGGGGATCATCGCCTCGGCTACCCACTTGCGGGCTTCGACGGGGTCCTTGGCCCAGATGGTGGGGCACGGGGAGAGAATTTCTACGAAGGAGAAGCCTTTGCCGTCGCGCTGGATTTCGAGTGCTTTGCGGACAGCCTTGCGCGCCTTCATGATGTTTTTGTTGTCAGAAAGAGCGACGCGCTCGACATAGACGGGAGCTTCAAGCTGGGCAATGAGCTCGGCCATGTGCAGCGGGAAACCTTCGTTGATGGGGCGGCGTCCGAAGGGGGAAGTCGTGCTCTTTTGGCCGACTAACGTCGTCGGCGCCATCTGGCCACCAGTCATGCCGTAGATAGCGTTGTTGACGAAAAAGACGGTGATATGTTCACCGCGGTTGGCGGCGTGGATAATTTCTGCGGTGCCGATGGCGGCGAGGTCGCCATCGCCCTGATACGAAATGACGATGCTGTCGGGACGGGTGCGCTTGATGCCGGTGGCGCCGGCGGGTGCGCGGCCGTGCGCGAGCTGGACGTTGCCCACGTCGACATAGTAATAGGCGAAGACGGAGCAGCCGACGGGACTGACGAAGATGGTGCGGTCCTGCAGGCCAAGTTCTTCAACGGCCTCGGCGATGAGCTTGTGGGCTATGCCGTGGCCGCAGCCGGGACAGTAGTGGGTCTGGTTCTGGAGGTCGCCTTTGCGCTCGTAGACGCTGTAAAAGACGGGGGACTTCGAATGCGTCACCTCGTAGCCGGCGGCTTGGATTTCGGAAGCTTGTGCTTCGTTCTTCGCGTTGGTTGACATGATTGCTCCGTCTTGTCTCTCCAGCGGCTAAAGCCGCCTCAATCTGTTTTGTATCGGCACGCCTAAGGGGCGCATTGATGCAAACCGTACCGAGCTTTCGGCTCGGTCCTTCACATCCAAAACCCTGCCGAGCGTTGCTCGGCTGGGCGGACAAGAGTGTCCGCCGCACACAACCCATCTACACCATTTGCATTACGCGCTGCATTAACTGCGAATGCACTTCTTCTACGCTGGGGACGTTGCCACCGGTCCGGCCGTAGAACTCGACGGGAACCTTGCCGTCGAGACTTAGGCGAACGTCTTCGACCATCTGGCCGTTGCTCAGTTCCACGACCAGAACCTTGCTGACCTTGCTGGCTGCGGCGCGCAGGGCTTCTTTCGGGAAGGGCCAGAGGGTGATGGGCCGGAACAAGCCGGCCTTCAAGCCCTCGCGGCGAGCCATTTCGACCGACGAGCGCAGTACACGCGCCGTGATGCCGTAGCCGACCAGCAAAACTTCGGCGTCTTCGGTTTCGAAGGTCTCATGACGCGCTTCCAGACGCGAAGCACGGATGTACTTGGCTTCGAGCTTGCGAATGTGATTTTCGAGGTCGTCGGGCTCGAGGAAAATCGAGCTGATCATATTCTGCCGGGTTCCGGCCGTGCCCATGACCGCCCAGGGCTTGTCGGGGAGTTTGGCTTCCCGGTAAGTGAGGTCAAGCGGTTCCATCATCTGGCCGATGAAACCGTCAGCGAGGATGATGACCGGATTGCGATACTCGTCCGCCAGATCGAACGCGAGGATGGTGAGGTCGGCCATTTCCTGCACCGACGCGGGCGCGAGGACAAAGTTGCGATAGCAGCCGTGGCCGCCGCCTTTGACCATGGCGAAATAGTCGCTCTGCTCGGGGGCGATGTTGCCGAGGCCGGGCCCTCCGCGGACGATGTCGACGATGACGCAGGGAAGTTCGGCGCCTGCGCAGTAGGAAATGCCCTCTTGCATCAAGCTGAGACCGGGGCCGGAGGATGCGGTCATGACGCGAGCCCCGGCCGCAGCTGCGCCGTACACCATGTTGATGGCGGCGACTTCGCTCTCCGCCTGGAGAAATGTTCCGTCGACCTGCGGCAGAAGGAGGGCTGCCGCTTCGGCGATTTCGCTGGCGGGAGTGATGGGGTATCCGAAGTAGGAGCGGCATCCGGCGAGGATGGCGCCCTTGACGATGGCGACATTTCCCTTACAGAGCTGCCGCATGGGATTCTCCTTGAACTTTGTCTTGTGCGTCTCCATGAACCAGAGGCTTGGTGGGTGGGGCGAGACGGTAGACGGTAATGGCTCCGGGCTCTGGGCAACAATAGAAACAGATGCCGCATCCGGTGCAGCCCGCGCCGGTGTAGTGCGCCGGGTGCACGCCATAGGCGTTCAGTTCCGGCAGCAATTCGAGGCACTCGGGGGGACAGGATTCAACGCACAGTCCACAGCCTTTGCACTCCTCGGTATCGATCAGGATGTTGCCACGTGCTGGTGCTGCCATACTCACCTCATTGCGACCGCAGCATAGGGACGCTGCAGCCATTTGGTTTTTTCGCAATACTCGTAAAGCTGTTCACGGAACTTGGGATGCGCGATTTCAATCAGGGCCTTGGCGCGTTCTCGAATCGACTTGCCGTGCAGGTAGGCGACGCCGAATTCAGTAACGATGTAGCGAACCAGACCGCGCGAGGTGACGACGCCGGCGCCGGTGGAGAGCGTGGGCATGATGCGCGAGATGGTGTCGTTCTTGGCGGTGGAGGAAAGGGCAATGATGGGCTTGCCGCCGTGCGAGCGCGAGGCTCCGCGCAGAAAGTCCACCTGGCCGCCGATTCCGCTGTAGAAATGGCTGCCGATCGAATCCGAGCAGACCTGGCCGGTAAGATCGACTTGCAAGGCCGAGTTGATGGCGACCATCTTGTCGTTGCGGGCGATCAGGGCCGGGTCGTTGACGTAGGCCGTGGGGTGGAATTCGAAAATCGGGTTGTTGTCCACAAAATCAAAAATCTGCTTGGAGCCGAGAACGAAGCCAACGATGATTTTGCGCGGCTTGAAGTTCTTGAGTTCGCCGGTAATGACCCCGGCTTCGATGAGCGGAATGACACCGTCGGAGACCAGTTCGCTGTGGACGCCTAAATCCTTGCGGTCCATGAGCAG
>PLHN01000442.1 GCA_003139975.1 Acidobacteriaceae bacterium | reverse complement strand
CGCAGCATTCAGCCGCTCTCCATCAGCGCCGCCCCAACCCCTTCGCACGATTTTCATTGAAGTGTGCTGCCCAAATCGGCTAAAACCATCCGGAACTGGTACGCTATCCAACTTGAAGGACAACGCCGTGCCGATCCAATTTCGCCGCGAGAAACTGGAAGCGCCATCCCTAACTCCAGACGGGTCGCAAACCAAAGTGCGGTCCGTCGAGGTTCGCTTCGATCCGCTGCTCGGCACCACTTCGAGAATTGCCGAGGGCGTGAAACTGCAAACGGCCGATGCCGAAGCCGTGAAGAAATTCCAGTTGCCGGATGCGTCCTGCCCCTTCTGTGCGGACCGGATCGAAAAAGTAACGCCGTGTATCGATCCGAAAGTAAGCGCGCAACGCCGCATCCGGACCGGCGAAACGGTGCTGTTTCCAAACCTCGTCCCGTATTCGGAGTACGCAGCAGTCGCAGCATTCACGACAAGGCATTGGCTTGCCGTCAATGAGTTCTCTCCGCAATTGATCGCCGATAATCTCGCCGCCTGTATTCGCTACGTTCGCGCCGTGTACGCATTCGATCCGCGCGCCCGTTATTGCGCGTGGAATATCAATTATCTGTTCCCCTCTGGCGGATCGCTGCCCCATCCGCATGCGCAGGTGCTCCTCGACCCTTTCCCGACGACCATGATGCGCTTTCAGTTCGAGGCCTGCGAGAGATACTGGCGGGAGAACGGAACAAGCTATTGGGAAGATCTGGTTACGACGGAAAGAGCGCGAAACGAGCGCTTCGCCTGGGATATCGACTCGACTGCCTGGATGACTGCCTTCGCCCCCATCGGCTTCAATGAACTGCGTGCGGTAGTTCGAGGCCGTGAGACCTTGCTGCAACTCGACGATACCGACGTTGCCGCCATAGCGTCCGGCACGTCGCGAGTACTGCAGTGGTACCGCTCCTTGGGCTACGACAGCTTCAATCTCGCCCTGTTTTCGGGCCCGCTCGAAGGCTCCCCATCGTTCCGCGTAAATCTGGTAATGGTAACGCGAACGGCCATGCTTCCCTACTACCGAAGCGATGCCATGCACCTGGAGCGTTTGCACTGGGAAGCAGCGGTCGACCGTGCACCGGAAATAGCCGCGGCCGAGTTGCGTACTGGTTGCAGCGCTTAGATGTGGCCCCACGACGCGCGTGATCGGCGAGGTTCAGGGCATAGCCTCAGGACCCGACTTACCAGCACTGTTGCGCAAAAGGATGGAGTCACCCTAGGCCGCGCGCAAACAATTCAATAACTCGGGCGGAGCACGATAAGTCACAACCAACTGCTGGAGACGCCCTGTCCAGCAAGGCTTTCGGCAGGGGCTAGTAAGGTGCTTTGTCTGGGCAATAAAGCTTCCAGTCGCAAAAAGTCATGCCCCACGCTATTTGGACTTCTCACCGATCTTCGCCTGCTCTCCCGAGACTTTGTACCATTCCGAGCACTTTGGTTTTCCATCCTTGCCATCTAAGAGGAACCGCACCCGGTTGCCCTTGCCGTTAATCTTTGCGCGATAGGTTCCCGGTTCGATGCGCTGCCCACCGTTGAGATCGTAGACTTTATCTCCCACTTCGGTCACGACGAAGAATTCGTTCCCATACCTGACTTTCCCGCGCCTGCGAGCCCCTTCAATTTCACGCTCAGCGGTGACCTTTATCACGATTGCAGTCTGGCTGAACTCCTCCGGGTTGACCTTCGCGACCGATCTCGTACTCGGCAACACGACGGCAAGCAGGAGACTCGCAAGGACTGCGGTTATCGATGTAGATGGATTTCTCATTGCCTGTTTCCCCCGCTGCCGCCCAGATTTTGCGGCCGATGTTACGCCCAGCAGCTAACTGCGCGCGCTGGACAACGACGTTATGCCGGGAGAAGCAGGCGCTGATGGCCGTTCGTATCCCGGATTGCCAAGGTCGTCTGCAAGATCGAGTAAGACGAGATCTCGGAACAAATGGACGCGCTTGGTGCGAAAGGGGGGACTCGANNCCAATTCCGCCACTTTCGCATGGCCGCAAGCAGTCGTCCGCTAGCCTTCAGTCTAACGGTTCTGAGTACAGGATCGCCAGCATCATTCATTCGTCCAGGGGCGTGCATCCTCGGCTCGCAGCAAAGCGAGGCGCGGCAGGCAGAAAGAATCATGGGCCAGCAATCATTTGCCCGCGTACGTTCGCGCCGAGCCGATGCCAGTGCACTGGTCAAAGCCCACCGTACAGCGTGAGTCACCCTGCGTAATGTCGAAGAAATCGGCAGCGTACTCAGTCGGATTCGCCAGTTCGTTGTACATCAACTTCAACTCGGCGACGCTTCCCTTCGCCTTATTGCCCGCAGCATTCACAATGCCGGCGAACGTGGGCGAGGCCCAACTCGTGCCCCCGACCGAATACCATCCTCCCTCGAGGTAAATGGGCGCACAGCAGAAATCGGACGCCACATCGGGATATCCGCGCTGGCTACCGACCACACTCGCAACTCCGTTCTGATAGGCCGGTCGGGCCTCGTAGGGACTGAGGTCCCCTCCGCCTTCACCACTGTAGTAAATCTCGTTTACAAATTTGCCGCTTCCATCACGGTTGATATACGTGCCGCCAACCGAAACCACGTTGGGCGACGCCCCGGGATAAATGCCTACGCCCAAGCCAGAGTCACCGCTGGCGGCGAAAAAGACGGCGCTCTTGTTGGTGAAGTAGTGGTCCCAGCCCGTTTCCTGGCTAACTTCCGGGTCGCCCCAGCTCATGCTGATCACGCCGCCGCCCGCTTCTTTCACGAGCCTTGCCGCAAGTGTCACCGCGGCCCACGTCGGATCGGTTGCGCAGGCGGTATTGCACAGCGGTGATTCCACCAGATAGAGCTTGGCATTGGGCGCCATGGCGTGAGCCCACTCNNCAAGATCCGACGCCGCAGTTGGGTAATCGCCTGCGTCAACGATGGCGATCGCTCCCCAGCCACCTGTGGGCAACGCGGTGCTGGTGGCCACCGGACACCCTGCTGGTCCGCTCACCAACTGGTACACGCAAGCGAGCGATCCCGGCGTCTCGACTCCACTCGGCGGCGTAATAGCGGGCTTGTCTGAGTCGACAAAGAAGTAATTCGTATGATGGCGGCCAGCCTGCGGAATGCTTGATTGCGGATAGATGATCCTGCGCCCGTTGAAAACGCCCTCGACACGTCCTTGCGCAAATACGTTAGAACAAGTGACAAGGAAAAGAACAATCGCCGCGACTAGCATCCAAATACCCGTTGAAATTCCAGTGAACCACTTCATTCCTTCGCTCCTGTGTGCAGCCGAGAATCAGGCCGACGCTAATGATGAAGGCTGCACTGCGCAAAAAGCAAGCTTGAAACGGGCGCGGGTAGCGGCGTCAGCGCAATCCTTTGCATACCAGCGAAGTGGGTTGGCGAACCGGCTAACGAAGTGAGATCATCTAGTACACAGTAGATGTGGGACTGCAACCGGCTCGGCTTCCTCCGCGCCTGTTTGACTCCGCTTTCTTCGCTTCGAATGCCGCGACCGATACCCATTTCGCCGCGCTCACGCTCCGCTGGCCACAACGGCGCTTCGCTCCCGCCACGCGGCGGAGGCGACGATGGCCGCGGACGCGACGGCGGAGACAACAATCCACACTTTGTTCCGAGCTCTATTCCGAATTACGGCGACCGCCTTCGTAATGCTCGCCTCGGATTGGCTGTCGCCATGACGCCCATCGTCATGCTGTTTCTTTCGTTCACCGCGGTTTATCTGGTGCGCCGCGGCTTCCTCAGCCCAGACTTCGCGACTGACGCCTACATCCGCAACTGGGCTCCCGTGCGACTTCCCTGGCTGATTCTGCTCACGAACACTGCGGTGCTGATTGCAAGCAGCGTCACCATTGACTTCGCGCGGCGCGCCATCACGCGCGAAGCCGCGCTCGCCCCGGT
>PLHN01000268.1 GCA_003139975.1 Acidobacteriaceae bacterium | reverse complement strand
ATCTTCGCCAAGGCGCTGGCGAGCGCATAGGGATTGCCCGTCCAATGCGCTCCAGTGTCGTCCGCTCCGTATTCGCGCGAGCGCGAGACGGCAAGCTGAATCAACATCGCAGCGAAGGGCGCGAGGATCAACATCAGCAGCGCTTCCATACCACCACCGCGACGTTCGTCGCGGCTACCTCCGAAAAACATTCCCCAACGAGCGATCATTGTGATCGCGCCAGCGAGCGTGGCGACGATCGAGCTGATCAGGATGTCGCGATTGCGCACGTGGCCGAGCTCGTGCGCGATCACGCCTTCGAGTTCATCGTCGTTGAGGAGGCCGAGAATGCCCTGCGTAACCGCGACCGAAGCGTGATGCGGATTGCGTCCCGTGGCAAAGGCGTTGGGCGAGTCGGTTGGGATGAGATAAACCTTCGGCGTCGGTAACCCAACCTTCTGCGACAGGCGCTCGACAATGTTATAAACGCGCGGCAGATCGTCACGCGTGATCGGCTGCGCGCGATAGGCGGCGAGCGCAATCTTGTCGGAGAAAAAGTACGAGACGAAGTTCATGATGGCCGCGAAGATCAGCGCCAGGAACATGCCATTTTGGCCGCCAAGAGCGCGTCCGACGAGCATGAACAGCAGCGTCATGACGGTAAGCAGCAAAGTAGTCTTGAAAACGTTACCCATTTCCGTTTTTCCTCGGGAGACCTTGTATTGGATGCTGAGGGTTCAGACCGGTCTCAAACGGCAGGAATCGGCTTGGGACCCCTCTGGTCGCGGTCTTTAAGAATCAAAGATTTAGCGCGCAACGGACGCAAGATCTTTGAGAAATAAGGACTTAGATATAAGGTATTTATAAATCAATGATTTAGCGGTGGTTTCGGGCCAGTTCTTGGACCCACTTCCCGCCAGGTCTTTGAGAAATAAATACTTTAGAGGTCATGAGCGGTTAGCAGGGAGCGGGAAAGGCCGCGAGAGTGCAGAAACAGAAGTGTCCACAAACACCCGCCCACGCGGCGGAGCGCAACGCGACCGCTAGTTAAGAATTACTTCCGGCTTGCTCGTCAACCGCCCGCTACTTCAAGCCAGCTAGCCTTTTAACATCGTCGTCCAGTCCTAGATATTCCCACCGTAGAAGCGCGATTGGCACGTTTCCGTTCAGCCACAGGTAATTATGAAAACTCTGCACACTGAACTTGTCGCCCTGGTTGACTCGCGCATCCTGAAGCATCTGCATGATCTGCAGCTTTCCCGTCTGATACGAAATCTTCTGCCCCGGCAGTTCACCCATTTCGCCAACTTCCGCTCGCGCATCTGTCACGTCCATGCGCACGTTACGCTCGAGAAAATCAACAGCCTGGTCTGGCGTGAATATTCCCAACGCCAACTTCACATCTACGATCACCCGCACGGCCCGCAAGCGCATCTGGTCGTAGACGATCTCCCGCGTGTGGGGACTGTCATCGTACAACCCCGATTGAAGCATCATCTCTTCCGAGTAGAATCCAATGCCTTCATTGGCACCTGAGTCGTAGTAGTGACGGCGGATGGGATCCGGATTCTTCCAGGACGCGCAAAGCTGCCCATAATGGCCAACGGTCCCCTCGTGAACAATCTGTATCCGGGTGTCCTTCGCATCCGCAACCCAGAAGTACCCTGCCGCCGGCGACGGCGGAGCCACGTATCTTATCCCGTCTTGGTCGAGCCGCGAGGGCGAGGTGAAGTCATCGGTCTCAACAAAATCGCCTAGTGCTGCTAAGTACGGTGGGATAGGTCGAAGAGTGTAGTGTTGCAACCAGGCCGGCAATGTCAGGACTTCCCTGTACTTCAGGAATCCACGCACTTCAGCCTCGCGCGTCCTATTGCGCGTGATGAACTCCTCAAGAGTGGGCGCCATTACCAGGGCCGGCACCGAGCGGTTTCGGTTCGCCTCCAGCGCCTCGAATGCCACGGCACGCCGAAGTTCCAGTTCAGCACGAGCCACCAATTCTTCCGGCGCGTATGGCACGAGGGCTACATTTTGAAGGAACCAGGTGTAGTTCTCTCGTCCTATCGCCGACTGCACAGGCAGGGTTGGCAGGGCTTTCTGCAGCCATGCTCTGTATGTCTCCAGCGCTGTTGCGGCTCGTTCTGCAGACGCCCGCCACTCTNNCTCTCCTGCACCAATCGTGGTTTGCGGCGCAAGCGTCGTCGCCACCTGTTCCAGTTTCGGTCGAATACCGGCAAGCGAATCAACCGCCATCTTCGCGAACAGCGCGGGCGGCGATACCAGGTTTTGTTGCGCCTGCTGCAGGATTTCAGGAATGTTATTTAACCGCGAGATGATTTCCCGGCTCTGCTTTTCGTCGTAAGGTGCTGGCAATGTCAAAGCCTCGCCCACGGGCGTCAACGTCTGCTCAATATAAAAACCCGGGTCCCTCTGCCATCGCCTCAGTATGTCCAGTTCCCAGTGGACACGCGCCAACGCCGATCCGATGAGCCGACGGTCCACCTGCTGCGAGACCGTATCTGTCTTATCAGCAAGGTTTCTCCAGCGTTCGTCGAACGCTGCCAGTTCCTTCCGCTGCCCTTCCACGCTCGCCGCTGACCAGTCGCGCACTACGCCGGCGGGACGCTCCGTGCGCGGCACGTCATCGCCTGTGTACTGCGCATATCGTCCTCGCCACGACCAAAAATCCGACGCGAGTTTCTCATCCGAATCGGCTGCCTGATGCGCGAATCCGGGTGCAACGAGAATCAGATACAAAACAACTGACTTCAGTCCGCGTTTCAACATTCTTGTCCTCATTCGGGGTAGCTGCATTGTACGCGTGAATTCGTTCCGGTCGGACCGTCGGCAAACCTTACCTTGACTTCCTGCTTGCCTGTCACTCGGGAGTGACGGATCACTTCCGGAAGAGCGCTTCACAGATTCCCGATCGCCGACCAGCCAGTCGAAAGAAGCAAGAATCCCACGGTCGCGTCCTCGCCGCCTTCCACCCGGCGTGCGCAAGGTGTGCGCCCAAGTGGTACCATTCCCCGCGTGGGGAATTCCGCTTGCATTCCAAGTTCTGCCTCGGCCGTCCCAGCAGCGGCGGCTACCTCGCGCCACTCTGCCCTCGTGCGCGTGACCCACTGGATCACTGCCCTATGCTTTCTTGCCCTGCTGGTCAGCGGTGCTGAAATCGTAATCTCTCACCCTCGCTTCTATTGGGGCGAAACCGGTAATGATTTGACTCCAACGTTGTTCAAGCTGCCGATTCCGGCATCAAGGAAATTGGTGCCGAGCGGCTACGGGTACGTGCTTCCGGACCAGAACGGCTGGAGCCGGTATCTCCACTTTCAATCTGCCTGGATTGCGGTTTTGACCGGCCTGCTGTACATAATCTCCGGCTTCGTTACAGGACATTTTCGGAAGAACTTGTTCCCCGATAGGGGTGATCGATCGTGGCGGGCGTTCTCGATGGCAATTGCCAGCCATTTGCGCTTCGCGCGGCCGAGCGAGACCGAAGCCTGGTCGTATAACTTGCTTCAACGCCTTGCCTACATGTTCGTAATCTTCGTTCTTTTTCCGCTAGTCATCTGGACGGGTCTGGCGATGTCTCCCGCGTTTGTTTCCGCGATTCCGGCGGCCGTCAATGTGCTGGGCGGCCAGCAATCGGCGCGCACGCTTCATTTCTTCGTATCTCTGGCGCTCGTGCTCTTCCTGCTGGTCCACGTTGGAATGGTTTGGTTTGCCGGATTCTGGAGCCGTATGCGGGCGATGATCACGGGCCGCGTCGCCAGCGCAGAAATGGAGCGCACATGAGCGATCTTCCTCGTCCCGAACCTTCTCGTCGCGAGCCTGCGCCCCGCAAACTCTCACGCCGCAAATTAATCACAACCGGAATCGCAGCCGCGGCCGGCGTATCGGGCCTGGGAGTGGCGGCGCGCATGGCGCAGAAGTACGGACTTGTCCCGCCCGATCACGGCGGAATCTGGGGTCTCGGCGAAACGCTGACTTATGCTTCGCAGCGCATGCTCACGAAGCACTCTTTGGCTCGCGAGTTTGCGCGGAACCAGATCTCGAAGCCTCCATTTGCGAACGAAATCGCACCTCTGAGTGAAGAATTCAAGCGCTTGCAAGCTGGGCGATTCGCGGACTGGCGACTCTCCATCAACGGCATGGTCGCCCGCCCTGCCTCGTTTTCACTCGACCAGCTTAAGAGTTACCCGTCTCACAGCCAGATCACGATGCTGCAGTGTGAAGAGGGCTGGTCGTACATTGCCGAGTGGATCGGCGTGCCTCTTTCTCAAATCCTTCAGGCCGTGGAAGTCCATCCGCAAGCCAAGTACGTTGTCTACTTTTCGATCGAGCCTGACTGGTGGGACAGCATCGATATGGCCGACGCATTGCATCCGCAGACATTCCTCGCCTATGGGCTCAATGGCGATGAACTCCCTGTGGGCAATGGCGGGCCGCTTCGCCTGCGAATTCCCCGCCAGGTCGGCTACAAAAGCGTGAAATTCATCACACACCTGACGGTCACCGACAATCTGAAAACTTTCGGCAAGGGTCTGGGCTCAGCGTCTCCCGAAGGAGGCTATGCCTGGTATGCAGGCATCTGAGGCTCGTCTCAGACGAGCCGCGTATCTGTCGCGGGAGCCCGCTTCCATACAATTATCGGAGAGCCGTCGACGCTATGTTTTAGCTTTGGCGTCTCAGTGCGCGGTCGAGCGTCTGGTCCAGCGCGGCCTTGGCTTTTTCGTAGTCGGCTTCGGTAATTTTGCCCTGTTTGTGCTCGATTTCGAGCTGGAACAATTCTTCTTTCAGAGCCTCCAAGAGCGTCGCGGATTTCGATGCGGCCGTGGCTGGCGGGGCTGAGTTCTGCGCGTCGGGCGCTGTCGAGACTGGTGCTGTTGCAGCGGAGCCAGAGATTGCTCCAGCTCCGGGACCGGTGATGGGAGCAGCCAGCGGGCCGCGGGCTCCCAAGGCGGCGGCTCCCGATGCGGCCGAGACTGCGCCTTGGCGTTTGGTCACAATCCAGCCGCCGAGGCCGAGCAATACTACGAAGGCTCCGATGATCGGCCAGCGGTATTTTTCCAGCGGATCTGGCGCGTCGATGGGAACACCCAAGCCTCCGCCGGGCCGAGTGCTTTCCGCTTGCGGATTCTCATTCATCGGTCCGCCTTGCGCGCCGCCTTGGGCCGCAGGACCTGCTTGCTCGGCTCCTCCAGCTTGCGCTTGCTGGTCGGAGATCGTGCCGGTGCCCGTGACGGTGAATCCCAACTGCTGGCCTACGTGCGTCTGCTGCACAACCTGGACCACGCTGTCACTCTGGTTGGGGTCATGCATGGACTTGAACACCGAGGAATCGTTGCCGGCGAAGTGCATGGACTTGGGCAACACGACGACGAAGTGCTCGGCGGGATAGAGTGGCTTGGGGTCAATTTTCGCGGTGCCGTTATAGGGCAGCGTGAACTCAAGCTGGAACTGCGTTTCTCCGGGACNNCCTGCTCGACTTTGGCTCCGGCGGGCAGATAGAACTCAAAGCTGTGGTCGTTCATCTGCGTGACGGCGGGCGACGAATTGTTGTCGACGGCGAACAGGCGAATGCCCTGCAGGCTGGTCGCGTCGGCCTGCAGGCGCATGACGTCAGCGGTGAGGCTGATGCCTTCAACTTTCTTGGCGACGTCGTAGACCTTGAGTTCGACTTTGCTGGTGCCGGGAGGTGCGAACTGGAAATAGGTAACACCTTGGTGAGTGGCGCGCACAAGATGCGGACCCTGGGCGCCATCCTTGAGAGTGAAGCTGAATTTGCCGGCGGAGTCGGCCTTGGCGTTGGCGGCGACATCCATGCCATTGGCGATGTTGATGAGTTCGATCCCGTCACCGGCAGCGGGCTTGTTGGTGGTGCCGTTGGTGACGGTGCCGGAAAGGGTCTGGGCGCAGGCGGGGGCCGCGATCAAGAGAACGCACAGCGAGAAGGTCGCGGCCAGTAAGGCGGACTTTGCGAGCTTGGTCAAAGCAACTCCTCTAGTTTTTTAGATTCCAATACTTCGAAATATAACCCTTGTCATTCCGAGGAGCCGAAGGCGACGAGGAATCTGCAGTCTTCTCACCTGTGGCAAACTGCAGATCCATCGCTACGCTCGGGATGACAACGATTACACTGACTCCCCTGCAGGCGCTATATTCGCAGCCACTTTCTCTTTAGCTCGCCATCGCTCCCAATAGTCCGTCTGTACGCCAGGCCGCAAGGTTGGAGAGGTTCGCCATTATAGGAGATGTGCCATCGGGCGCTTTCACAAATATGACTGCCTCGTCACCGTCCGTGAAGAATACTTTATCGGCACCATTTTGCGGCCCAAATCCTTGCTGGATCATCCTGAGAACAGCGTTCTCCCCATCGGTGAGAACTCTACGAATGTTTCGTCATAAGGCAGTCACACCGGCTGCCCCGCAGCCTGCTCCAGCCGCGCGATCTCGGCCATGATGGCGGCGGCTTCTTCTTCGAGGGAGGCGCGCATGGACTGGTAATCGGCGTCGGCAACCTTGCCGGCTTTGTATTCGAAATTCAGATCGCGCAGGTTNNTCGCGGAGATAGCCGAGGCGCGTCTTTTCTTCTCCGGCGTACACTTCGCCTGGGAAAAAGAAAACGTAGTAGAGCGCGGCGAGGGTGAAGACGGCACAGACGAAGATGATCATTGACATAACGTTCTCACTTCCCGGTCTCAGTTCCCAGTAAGAACCTCACTGCTCAGTCTCCTTGCGCGCCTGGGCACGGAACTGGTCTAGTTCGGGGCCGTGGGGGATCGTGATGCCGTCGGCCAGAGCTGGCTCTGGACGATTCTTCCACGCGCGCACGACCCACGTTACAAAGATGATTCCCGCGCCGAGAGCGACGAAGGGCATGATCCACGCGACGCGGTTAAAGCCGGTCGTGGTGGGCGCGGCGATGACGGTGGGACCGTAATTCTGCACGAAGCCCTGGAGGATAAGGTCGTCGTTGTCGCCTTTGTCGATAGCGGCCATCAATTCGTCGCGCATCTTGTCGGAAGACTTACAGCCGACGTGGTTGCATTCGAGCAGCACCTGTCCGCATCCGCAGGTGCACATCATGCGATGGCCCAGATCTTTGAAGCGAGCGTCGGTGCTTGGGCCGGCGCCGGCAAAAAGAAGGACGGCGGCGGTGAGGATGAAAGCTTGCACCAGTCGTCGGCTTTGACTAAGTGTGGCGCGGGCGCCCCCGCCCGCGAAGAACCTGCCCTCTGATACCGATGCCAAGCGCGAGCCCTTTTTTGTTGGAAACTCTTTCGATGTCTGCCTTTGGCGGGCGGGAGCGCCCGCGCCACACTCATAGCCATTCGTTTTCGGAAAGCGTTTCATCAGTCCCCCGCTCCTGCATGCACGGTTTCGCGTACAGGCACGGTTGCCGTCACCGTCACGGGGACGTAGTTCGGCACGAGCGCAACAATGGTTCCGAAAACCATGATGATCAGCCCGATCCAGATCCACGGCACGAGCGGATTCAGGTGAGCCTTGATGATCGGGCGGCCGTTGGTCTCGTTCTTGCCTTCGTACACGAGATAGAGATCATGCACGAGGAACAGATCCTCGCGGAAACTGGGATAAATGCGCGGCAGCGTCTGCGGCTGTCCGCTGGC
>PLHN01000273.1:13314-13842 GCA_003139975.1 Acidobacteriaceae bacterium | reverse complement strand
ACCCCTAGCCGCGTGCACCGGCGGAACGCCCTCATTTACCGGCCTCCCTACGGGCGCCACGCAAATCTACACCAACCTCAGCGCGGGCAACTCCTCCAGCCATGAATTCCAGCTCACGGTGGATAAGCGCCTGAGCCACGGATTGCAATTCCGCGTGGCGTACACCCTTGCCAAGACGATCGACGAGCAGTCGGGCTTCCGCGCCCGTTCTTCGACTTTTACAGATCCAACCAATCCTGCCTCCGATCGCGGCCTGGCTGACTTTGACGCCACGCACAGGTTGGTCCTCAGTCCAATCTGGGAGATACCGCTGGGTAACCACGGGAGCCGTTTCGTTCAAAAAGTGCTGGGCGGCTGGACCGTTGCCACCATAGCCAGCTTTCAGTCGGGAAACCCATTCACACTTTTCTCGGAAAACAATTCGAGCGAATTGAATAGCTATCTCGATCGTCCGGATGTAATTGCACCGATTCAGATTTACCACAACCCACGACAAATGCAGACGCTTGGGGGAGATTGTGGCGGGGG
>PLHN01000273.1:7578-13271 GCA_003139975.1 Acidobacteriaceae bacterium | reverse complement strand
GTCCCTGGAATTCCGCTCCGAGTTCTTCAATGCCTTCAATCACGTGCAGTTTTATGGCCCGACGTTCCAGGATGGCACAATTGGAGGCGACGGTTTGTTTGGGCAGGTTACGAGTGACCGTCCGCCGCGCATAATTCAATTTGCCTTGAAGCTATATTTCTGACGTTGAGGAAATTCGGGGTTCGCAAGAACCGTAGCGCTCGCCCGAAACATCGCCATTGCGCTCATTGACTCGGATCGGCGAAATCGGGAGTCAGACCCCCTCCTTGAGTTCCGCAGCCCAATTCACTATCCTTGGGACAATCTAGATCCGTACGCCGCGTCACGAGGAAATGCTGGCCGGTTCCAGCTTCAAAAGGAGCGGTAAATGATTCTCAAGTCCTTTTCCCGGTATTTGGCAGTACTTTCTTTCCTCGCG
Organism: Acidobacteriaceae bacterium; assembly: GCA_003139975.1. Lineage (GTDB taxonomy): Bacteria > Acidobacteriota > Terriglobia > Terriglobales > Acidobacteriaceae > Acidiflorens. The sequence continues at coordinate 12,853 of PLHN01000273.1, read as the reverse complement.
GCCGTGACGGGCAGTTGTTGGGCGCAGAGCTGGGACGTGTCTGCCGCGTTCAAGGAAGGGTGGCCCAGCAAGAGCAACCCATACGGCGTGTGGTCATATGGTTACTCCTCGGGATTTACGGCCCCGGTCACGCTCTATGATCGCGCCGAGCAGAACGGCGTGAACGGCGCAAACGCACAGTTCTGGTTTTCGTCGTCGGTCGATCTTGCCAACTCACCGTCAGCGGAATTCAACAACGGACCGGCCTTCGATGAGGGCAATCTTCATTTATCGGCAAACGAATTCACGCTCGTGACCGGGGATGGCGGACATTATTCCGATGTCATCTTCACGGCCCCTATCGATGGCAAGTATTCCCTGGAGGGATCCTTTCGCGGGCACCACGATGGCATCGGTACGGTCGGCGGCGTCGTGGCGAATGGCAAGGTTCTTTTCAGTTGCAGCATCACATCCGACGGGCAACTTGTGCCGTTCAAGCGGATAGCCGTGTTGAAAGCTGGAACCACTGTAGTGTTTTCGGTGGGCCCTGGGCCTGCTGCCAGTGGCGGCCTCCAACATACCGGCCTCGCGGCCGGTTTCCGCCTGGTCAACTAGCCCGGACCTCTGATTCGCGATATCGGCTAAACTCTTCTAAGCTCTTTTGGAACCCGTCACCCATTTCCTGTTCGGCGCCAACGTGGGCCGCGCCGGGCTTAACCGCAAAACTGCGCTCGCCACAGCTACGCTCACGCTTGCGGCGGAAGCACCCGACCTCGACGTGTTCAGCCGCTTTGGCGGTTCGGCCTTCGGCCTCAATCACCATCGCGGGTTCACTCACTCATTTCTAGGTGTGCCGCTCGTGGCCGCCGCCGTCGTCGCCTTTATGTTCGGAATCTGGCGACTGCGCGGCCGCAAGACGCGCAACCCCAATCTTCCACCGCGCTGGGGACTGCTTTTCGCTTACGCCTGCCTCGCGGGCCTCAGCCACATTCTGCTCGACTACACCACCAGCTACGGCATCCGGCCCTTCTGGCCGTTCTCCGAACGCTGGATTTCCTGGGACATCGTTTTCATCGTCGAGCCGATCCTTCTCGTCTTCCTCGTTCTCGGCCTCACCGTGCCCGCGCTGTTTTCGCTCATCAATCAGGAAATCGGCGTGCGCCAGAAAGGCCCGCCCGGCCGCATCGCAGCGACGGCTGCGCTGGTCGCCACGTTTGCGTTCTGGGGACTGTGCGACTACGAACACCGCCGCGCCATCGGCGCGCTCAACGCCCGCACTTACAATGAAGCCGACGCCATCCGCGTTTCCGCCTACCCGTATGCGATGAATCCCTTCCGCTGGTACGGCGTTGCCGAGACTCCCGCCTTTTTCGCGATGATGAATGTGGATTCGCTGACCGCCAATTCGATGACCCCCGAAGTCGACCCTGAGAGCAAGATGCAGATTCGCTACAAGCCCGAAGAAACACCCATCACGCTCGCCGCCAAGGAGAGCTATCTCGGGCGCGTCTATCTGAGCTGGGCGCAGTATCCGATTACCGAGACCGAGCAGATCGACAGCGATCCCGCCGAGCACTCCCGCGCCGCCTACGTCGTCCGCCTGCGCGATTTGCGCTACGCCTATCCCGGCCAAACCTCCGCCCGCGCCATGCTCGGGGCAAGAGTTCTTCTTACCCGCGACCTGCAGGTCGTGAGCGAGCAGATGGGCACGCGGTCGGCGCCGTCCGGGCAGAAATAGTGGAATCCGTCCAACCTCACTTCTGCGGAGATAACACACCCGTCTCCGGAGGCAACAGACCCGCCTGCCGCATCACTCCCAACATGTCGAATACGTTCCACTCCTCACAAATCTTGCCGTCTTTGAAACGGAAGATCGTCATCCCGTCACTCTCGATCTTCTTGCCCGTTGCCGGAAACCCCATCCCTGCCTGGGTGTTCGTACCGCTCACGGTAAAATGGACCACTACCAGATCCCTCTCCGCGACCATCCGGTTCACCCTGAAGCTCATGTCCGGCAGAGCCTCGCGTTCTTCCCGGGCATAGGCCATGTCCTCCTCAACTGTGGCAGTGCGGCCGCCGTTATGCGCCACAAAATCCTTGGCGTGCGAATCCGCATACTTCTCGAGTTTTCCCTGGCTGAGCACTTCCTCGAAAAAGTTCCGGGCTACGTTCTTGTTTCTTTCCTGCTCGCTGGCTGATCGCGCAAAGCCGGGGAGAGCGAGGGCGAGGAATAGGATCGAAATCAAACCTTTTCGCATATTTGCACTCCGTGGGGAAAAATGCCCCGACACTTAATGTAACACATGTTACATTAATTAGGAAGAGAGGAAAACATCCTCATGGCCAGACCGCCCGAACCCCACATCCGCGCTCGACTTCGCGATCAGGCTGTTGAATATGTTCTCTCCCACGGATTCCGCGACCTGGCCCTGAGACCCCTTGCCCAGGCCCTGAAGACGAATGCCCGCATGCTTGTCTATCACTTTGGATCGCGGGAAGGATTGATGCGCGAGATCCTTTTCGGCCTGCGCGAACGTGAAGATGCGCGCATCCAGGCATGGTTCCAGGCCGGGAAGAAACCACGAACGTTATCCGAGTTCCTACGCTGGCTCTGGCAGGGGATGAGCGCGCGATCCAAGCAGCCTCAACTGCGCCTGCTTTTCGAGTTGTACGCGCTCGCCCTCCGCCACCCGAAGGACTATCCCGGCATCCTCGAAGATCCGCTCGCCCATTGGAAAGGAGTCACAGAAAGGACATCCCGGCCATCGAAGTCCGATGAGGCCAAGGCAACGCTGCTCCTCGCCGCCACCCGAGGGTTGCTCCTTGACCTGTGCGCGACCGGGGATCGCGCCCGCACCGAACAAGCTCTGCGGTTGCTCGCTCGCTTTGTGGAATCGTGCAAAACGCGTACGAAGGCCGGCCGGCGCCGGGTGAGTTCATCTGGATCCCATCGCACGAAGCGTCAGAAACACGAGCAGGAAAAGAAGGCCATCCACGATCGCAATCATCGACCCGATCCAAACGAGCGCAAACAATTTTGATTTTTCCGGCGCCGGCGGCGTGATCCCGATAATGGCGTGCAGCCATTCCAGCATGGAGCTGATGCGGTTCGTAGGCACGAGGGCGGACCCGACCGCGGCCGCAAGGGCAATCATCAAGACGTTAAAGATAACAATGCCGGTCATGTCGTTGCGGGGCCGTTTTCCCTTTCATCCGAGCTTACGCCGCCTTCGCTTCCCTTGACCAACTCCCTCCCCACGCGCCACAATCCTAATTGTCCATTTTTGTGAGGTGATCATGCTGGCTTATCTGTTTGTCCTTGTCGCAATCGCGGTCCGGTTCATGCCGCATCCCCTGGCTTTCACTCCCGTTGCCGCCGCCCTGCTTTATTTCGGTGCCCGCGGATCGCGCCGCCAGCTCTGGGTTCCGCTCGTGCTGCTCGCCGCTTCCGACGTTGTGCTCACGAAGTTCGTCTACGCCTACCAGTTTTCGTGGGACCACTTCGTCACTTGGCTCTGGTACGCGGCTATTCTCTGGCTCGGCACCAGCCTTCGTGAAAGCGCCGGCTTGCGCTCAACCACAGACTGGCTCCGCGTCGGCGGCGCATCGCTCGCCAGCTCGGTTTCGTTTTTCGTGGTGAGTAATTTCGCCGTCTGGGCTTGCTGGAATATGTACCCCAGGACTTTCGCCGGCCTGATGGTTTGCTACGACGCCGCGCTCCCATTCTTCCGCCGCGGCGTTGCTGGCGACCTCGTGTTCACGGCGCTCATGTTCGGAGTGCCCGCAGCAGCCGCGCTGCTCGCCCGCTCCGGCAAAGCTCACGGTCCGGCGGCAGCTTAGCCGGCCGATTCGTGTTCTTCCCCGCGCAGCGCGGAATCGGCCTTTCGCGCTGCGCTTCTTTTTTTCGTTGCCAGTCTTTTCCGCCACACGAACCACGCCACTACTATCCCTGCTCCCACCAGAAGCGAAACATAATGATGCACGAACATGTTCCCCGCGATCGAGACAATACCGGGGCCGAACCATAGCGTGAGCAGCGCCTCGATCAGAAAGCGCACGAACCGTCCCGCAAAAATGGCCAGCAGAAAATGCGCGAAGTTCATCTCGAACCCCGCCGCCGCCAGCACCACAATTTTGAACGGAGTGGGAGGCGGCAGCATGGCCGGAAACATCAGCGCCCAGAATTCATGCTTCTCAAACGACGCATGAATCTTCTCGAACTTTTCCGGCGACAGCCGTTTGCGCAGCAACACCTCGCCGCCGGTGTACCCGATCGCGTAAATCACAATGCTGCCCAGCGCGCCTCCCGCCGACGCCAAGAACACGTAGAGCAGAAATCGCGCGCGATCGTTGTACACATAGCCGACAAAAATCGCGTCCAGCGGCATGCCCAGAAACGACCCGTCGACGGCCGCAAACGCCAGCATCCCCCAGGGCCCCAGCGGCGCCAGCGCGTGCTTGATCCACTCCCCATACGCGTGGACAAAATGTTTGATTTTGTGCAATGAAATGTTGTCCAGCAGAACACAACCAGTTTACGCGATTGGTTGTGTGGCGCGGACACTCCTGTCCGCGCAGCCAGTGCCAGCGAACTGAGGGGCGTGCAGTTTCGCAAACTCAACTGCGCACGGTGCATTCTTCAACAATGCTTGTCATTTCCAGCGCAGTGGGGAATCCGCTCTTGCGCCCCGCGCAATGACCAATAGAAACGAGCCCCTACCCATGTTCCGTCTTCCCCGCGACCAGCTCCAGCGCGTGCGACAGCAGATCCGCTACCGCTTCCAGCGACTCGACCGCTCCCGAGGGACTGCCCGGCAAATTCAAAATCAAACTCGTCTCGCGAACTCCGCACACGCCGCGGCTCAGCGCCGCAAAACGAGTCTTGCGCATGCCCTCGGCGCGCATATGCTCCGCAATGCCTTCCACCAGGCGCTCGCACACCGCGCGCGTAGCCTCCGGCGTCACGTCCCGTGGAGCAATCCCGGTCCCGCCCGTCGTCACCACCAGCCGCGCCGACCGGCACATCTCAATCAGTTTCTTCTGGATTGTGCTGCTGTCGTCCGCCACCACTCCGCGCGCTGACACCCGAAATCCCCGCCGCTTCAGCGCTTCCTCTACTGCCGGCCCTGACAAGTCTTTTTTCTCGCCGCGCGCGCACGAATCGCTCACGGTCAAGACTGCCGCTGGCGCGCCATCAAGCTGCGCGGCATCAGGTGTCGAGCAGGACATCTTCTCCCTCAGCCGCCTCGTCGCGCTGCGCTTCATCGAGCAAGCGCAATCCTTCCATCAGCAGGCC
>PLHN01000273.1:7306-7545 GCA_003139975.1 Acidobacteriaceae bacterium | reverse complement strand
CAGGTCAATCACGTTCATCTGCGCCAGGCTGCCACGGACTATGCCGTCGGTCGAGCCCGTTTTCGCCAGCTTTTCCAGCGCAATCCGGTCGACCACGCGCTTGATTTTCCGCACCGCATCCTTCAGGAAAAATGGCTTCTCCAGATAATCTTCCACCGGATCCTGTGCCAGCCGCTCGGTGATGTCGGCCTTACTCGCCATGAGGATCACGGCGACTCCCGCCGTCGCCGGTCGGCTCT
>PLHN01000273.1:0-7259 GCA_003139975.1 Acidobacteriaceae bacterium | reverse complement strand
ACCAGCAGGATTTTGACGTTGCTGCTCATTCTGACCGGCTTGGACCCTTCTTGCCTCTGCTATACTCTCCGCTCTTGCCGCCCGATTTTTTCTCCAGAACAATTTCGCGGATCTCGATACCCTTGTCGAGCGCCTTGCACATNNGCTTCCATCTCCACGCCCGTTTCTGCCGTAGTCTTTACTTTCGATGCAATAGCCACGCCATTCTCGCATACGCGTAGGGTCACAGCAATGTGGCTGAGCGGCAGAGGATGGCACATGGGAATCAGCTCCGACGTGCGCTTCGCTGCCATGATCCCCGCCATCCGCGCCACGTCCAGCGGATCGCCCTTGGGATTCGAAGGCAGCGCCCGCAGCACGCTTTTCTTCATCCGCACAAACGCGCTCGCCTCAGCCACCCGCGCAGTTTTCGTCTTCTCCGAGACATCCACCATCCGAGCCCGTCCGCGCGCATCGTAATGCGAAAGCTTTTTCGGCATTAAAGTCAGGGTATCGCATTCCGCCGCTCACCTGCACTTGCGGAGATCACCGAAAAGAATTCCTCTGTGTTTCTCTGCGCTCTCTGTGGTTGTCTGTTTTTGCTGACGCAAGAAGCAGAGCGCGAGCAGCCGTTCAGCGCAGCAACACCGAACCCCATTCCCCTTCCGCAATCTTCTCGCGATCCGGAGGAATCACCAGATAGCAATTCGCCCGCGCCAGCGCGGCAATGTCTCCCGATCCCTGCCAGGCAGCTAATTCAATCTGGGCATTCTCAAACTCCCCTGAAATCACCGCCGGCAGAAACCTTGTCAGCCCGGTCTTGGTCCGCACCTCAGCCTTCAACCGCGCTCTCATAAAGACCAGCGGCTCCGGCCGCGCGCCTCCGAGCGCCGCAATCATCGGCTGTGCAAACAGCCGGAATGTCACCATGGTAGAAACCGGATTCCCCGGCAGTCCAAAGAAGTATTGTGGCGCGGACCTGCCCTGAGCGATAGTCGAAGGTGCCCCCGCCCGCGCAGGCTGCGCATGTGCTGCTGGCACGCGGGCGAGGGCGCCCGCGCCACACGACCCAAACACAATCGGTCTCCCGGGCTGAATCCTCGCCCCGGTGAAATAAAACTCTGCCTTCATTTCCGCTAGCACCTGCTCTACCAGGTCGTACTTCCCCATTGAAACGCCGCCCGTGATCAGGAGCAGATCGCACTCGAACCCTTCCTCAATCAACTCGCGCAGCTGCCTCGGCTCATCGGGAGCAATCTCGAGCCGCACCGGCTCGCCGCCTGCCTCTTCAATCTGCGCCGCCAGTGAATACGAATTCGAATTCCGAATCTGCGCCGCCGCCGGAGCCGTTTCAATGTCCACCAGTTCATCGCCCGTAGAAAGCACGGCCACTCTCGGCTTGCGAAAAACTGCAACGCGGCTCTTGCCCACTGACGCCGCAATTCCAATCAGCGCATGATCCAACCGACGCCGCTTGTCGACAAGCAAATCCCCCGCCCGCGCCTCGGCCGCCCGCGAAACAAAGTTCTCCCCCCTGGTGACGCTGCGCTGAATCTCAACCGAATTTCCGGTGGCGCTCGCGTATTCGACCATCACCACCGCATCCGCGCCCGCCGGCAGCGCCGCCCCTGTCATGATGGAAACGCACTGTCCGGCGTTAACTGCGCACGTTGCCGGCGAATCTCCAGCTTTGATCTCCCCTGCCACTGTCAGGCGTGCCGGGACACGCTCCACGTCCGCCGCCCGTACTGCGTACCCATCCCTTGTCGCGCGAGGAAAAGGAGGGAAGTCGCGATCCGCCAGAATCGGCTCCGCCAGGACTCTCCCGCGCGCCGCAAGCAGGTCAAGCGCGTCCGTTGCTCTGAGATCATTCGTTCTCAGATCGTTCGCCGCGGCCAACAGCGTCGCCGCATGTTCTTCCACAATGCGCCGCGCCTCTTCAAAGCTCACCACGCCCGCGTTCGAAGGATTCGAGGACATGCAGGGATGATACCCGAGCGTCAGCGCGCCCGATGCCTGCTCGACTTTCGGAACCCGCGCGAGGAGCGAGCCTTTTGCTGAGACCTGAGACCTGAGGCCTGGTTTTCTAATTCCGCGCCAGTTCCTGCCCCAGCACGGACGCATTGCTGGCGAAGCAAAGCCCGCTTTCGAGATCGACCAGGCCCGAGCGGACCAGTTTCGCGATCTCGGCGTCGAAATGCTGCATGCCCTCGCTTTCGCTCGCCTTGATGGCATCGAGCAGTGTGCGCCCCGGACGCTCGCCCTGCTCCACGCAATCACGCGTGCGCGCGTTCGATTTCAGAATCTCGATTACCGCGATGCGCTCGCCGCCATTTGCGGGCGGGATCAGGCGCTGCGCAATGATGTAGCGAAACGTCTTGGCCAGACGCTCGCGTATCGATTGCTGTTCCGCGGCCGCGAATGAGCCCACGATGCGCTCGACCGTCTTCGACACATCCACCGTGTTCATGCTGGAGAGAACAAGGTGGCCGTTCTCGGCGGCTTCCAGAACAATGTCGAGCGTCTCGCGGTCGCGAATCTCACCCGCCATGATGACGCGCGGCGCTTGCCGCAGCGCCGCGCGCAATGCGAGCGGAAAACTGGGCGCGTCGCTGTGCAACTCGCGCTGGTGCACCGTCGATCTCTTGTGCTTGTGGAGAAACTCGATGGGGTCTTCGACGGTCAGAATGTGATAGCAATGCGCGCTGTTGATGCGGTCAACGAGAGCTGCCAGGGTCGAAGACTTTCCCGATGAGGTGCCCCCGGTGACCAGAATGATGCCGTTGCGCACATTGGCCGCGTTTTCGAGCTGAGCCGGAAGGCGCAAGGAACTCAAGGTCGGAATCACCGTGGGAATCACGCGCATGACAATCGCGCAGCTGCCGCGCTGAATGAATACATTGACGCGGAAGCGCGCCATGCCCGCCAGTCCGTAGGAAACGTCGCAGGATCCCTGCTCGCGCAGCGTGCTGATGGCCTGCTTGTTTGTGCCGATCAAGTCGGCCGCGATGCGCCGTGTGTCATCGGCGGTGAGCACGCTCGAACCCACGATCTCAACCGCCGTCAATTGCCCATGAATCTCAACCTGTGGCGGACGTCCAGGGGAAAAGATCAGGTCGCTGACTTTATCGGAAGCGCGCAGCATGCCGGCCAGCAGAACCGCAGTCGGGATCGAGCCCGATCCGGTCACGCCTTCGAAGGCAATCGATATCGGGGAATTCCCCGGCGTCGCCACGCGACACGCTCCTGGTGTTTCCTGGAACCTGGCTACCGCAGGGGAGACAAAGCCGGGGGAGCAATAGATAGACTGTAGCGCGAAGCGACCGAGGAGCGAAGTGCGCCGTAGGCCATCGACCTCGGTAACAGAGAAGCAGTACCCGGTAATCAGTGCCCAGTACCCAGAAAGGCCAGAGATTGCTCTTGACCGCCGTTCAGTTCAATCGGTGCTGCAACTCTTATCAAGAACCGGTACTGGCAACTGGGTACTGGTTACTGACCTGCCCTATTTCTTCACCGGCGGCTTTTTCTTGGACGTCCCGAAGCCGGTTTCAACGCTTGCGCCGATGGTGCCCAGCATATCCTTGGCCGTTTGAGCCATAGGGCCGGTGGGATCAAGTTCGAGATATTTCTGAAAGGCCTCGGCTGTCCCCTCGGGGGCCACCATCTTATTGTCTTTTCCTACCGTCGCCTTCCCGATCAGGTTGATCCCTTTCCAGTAGTAGGCCAATGCCTTCGTGGGATCGGCGGCGATCGTTTTATCGAACGCGGCAATGGCATCGTCGGCGCGGCCCGCATTGGTCAACACCGCGCCCGCGTTAAAGTAGTACATCGCGGCGCCCGCCGGATCGAGTTGGGCGGCCTGGTTGTACGTGGCGAGTGCGTCGTCGGTCTTGTTGGACTTGGAGTACGCCTGCGCCAGGTTGTTGTAGTAGGCGGCCAGCTTCTTGTTGCTGTCGGGATCCTTTTGCGCCGTTTCGGAGCCTTTGCGAAGGTCGATCGCCTTCTGGAAATCGGCAGACGCAGTTTCATAGCGCTTCTTCTTCTCGTCAGGGTCCGTTTGCTTCGGCGCCGACGCGTAGTAGGCGTTGGCCAGCTGGAACCAGACCAGATCGCGCGTGCTATCCATCGCGTTCGCTTCGTTCAGGACCGTGATCGCCTTGTCAAAATCGCCGGCGTCGGAGGCGGCTTTCGCCTCGGTCAGTTTTTCGTTGAGCGCTTTGACGGTGTCCTTCTCCTTGGACGCTTTGGCCTGCTGCTCGGCCATGGCCTTGGCCTCCTCAGGGCTCACGCCTTGCCCTTTCGCGGCGGCCGTTTGCTCCTTCTTCAGATCGAAGTCCAGAACCGCTTCATCCATGCCAATGGTAACGCCGCTGAAGTGAAAGATTTCCTTGCCGTCTTTCATGAGCTTGACGTTGTACTTGCCGGGAGAGATCCCGAGCGAGAAATATTCGCCCTTTTTGTTGGTCTTGATGGGATACTGGCGGCCGGTATCCGTTCCCGTCCACTCCACCGTCGCGCCGTCGATCGGCTTCCCGTCAAGATCCTTGCAAACTCCTTTCACACTTGAAGTCTGCGAATACACGAGCGGAGCTGACAGCCCCACCGCGAGCGCCAGCAAAAGGGAAAGAATGAAATATTTCTTCATAATCAGTGATCCTCCCGGCTTAAAGCCTTCTATTTTTGCGAACTGTAACGAACCAATTTTCAAAACTGACTCCCAACCTGAACTCCAATGCGTGAGCGCTTTCCCTGGGCCGTACGGCGCACCATGCACTCGCCCGGCGGCAGACCAGACTCGCGCTAACCATTTCGGGTCACAGCCTCCGCATATGGAATCGGATCCTGCGCACCCGCTTCGCGAAACGCGAGCAGGCGCAGCACACAACTGTCGCAGACGCCGCAGGCCCGGTCTTCACGCTGATAGCATGACCACGTTAAATCGAAGGGCGCGCCCAGTTCAAGGCCGAGCGTCACAATCTCACGTTTGTGCATGGCGATGAGCGGCGTTACCACCCGGATGGTGCCTTCCTTCGTGCCCGCCCGCACCACTTCGTTGAACGCACCATAATACTCCGGCCGGCAGTCGGGATACCCCGAACTGTCCGGTTCGACGGCCCCGATGTACACCTTTTCCGCGCCCAGCACCTCGGCCCAGCTAACCGCGACCGCTAGAAAATGCGCGTTGCGGAACGGAACATAAGTGACCGGAATGCCGGCGCCCAGCGCGTGTGACTCCGGCACGGCGATGTTGTCATCGGTCAAGGCCGACCCGCCAATGGCGCGCAGGGCCTCATTGCGCACCACCAGCCGGTCGCGGATGCCCAGCCGGTCGCAAATTCCCTGAAACGAGTGCAGCTCCCGCTCCTCGGTTCGCTGTCCATAACTCACATGTACCGCCGCCGCCCGATGGTCGCGCGCCGCCAGCGCCGCGCACACGCAAGAATCCATCCCGCCGCTAAGAAGGACGACCGCGCGGGACAGAGAATCATGGGATCGAGGCGCCGGATCGGGTCGTTCAGGTCGGGTCATGGGATCGGGGGGGCGGGCCATCTTTCCATCCGCATCCGCGGTGGCGCTCCACCTCGATTTTACGCCGGTAAGGATTCCCTTTGTCACCTCGACCCTGAGCACAGCCGAAGGGGCTGGATCTGCATTTTGCGGCGCAATCAAGGCCCCGTTACTTCTCGATGGGCATTTCTGCAAAAGGCCAGCCGTCGGGTTTTCGATCACCTGAGGACTCAATGACCCAATGACCCGGTGTCTCACACGCCCTTCGCAGCCGGGTCCCAGATCAATTTGTGAATCTGCAGGCTGAGCCGCGCGGGAACGTCATCGGCGAGAATCCACTGCGCAAGCTGCTCGGGATCAAGCAAGCAATGCGACGTGTCGCGCGCGCCGCGCGCGCCCTTTCTGAATGCGGGCGAAAACAGCACGGCGTTCACCCGCTCGGCCAGTCCGTGCTCTCTGACGAAGTCGCGGGCAAATTCGTAGTCGGTGCGGTCAGTGAGAACGAACTTGAGTTCGTCGTGCGGGGCGAGCGCCGCGAGATTGTCGACCGCGAACGTATCCGCCTCTCCCGAGTTTGGACATTTCACGTCCACGATTTTGACGACTTCTTTGGGAACCGCTGCCAGGGGCCGTTCGCCGCTGGTTTCGAGAAGGACTTTGTACCCCGCTGCCACCAGACGCTCCATAAGCGGAACTGCGTCGCGCTCTTGCAGCATCGGCTCGCCGCCGGTGATTTCGACCAGGCCGCCGCGCGGGCTCAGGTGGCCGACTTCGTCGATCACCTCTTCGACCGTCATCTGTTTTCCGCCCGAGAAACTGAATTCGCTATCGCACCAGGAGCAGCGCAGATTGCATCCCGTGAGGCGCACGAAAACGCAGGGAAGCCCGGCGTAAGTAGATTCGCCCTGCAGAGATCGATAGATTTCGCTAATGTGCATGGGAAGCAGCTGTCAGCCCTCAGCCGTCAGCCTTCAGGAAAATCTCATTCCGAATAGGTGGCCGTGGTCGTATCCGTCTCGAACACGGTCACATCCTTCACGCGCACTCTGCCTTTGGTCACGCTCTTCAGCCGGAGGTTGGTTTCGTCGTAGAAATACTTGGACAGGTTTTCAGCCGAGGGATTCAGAACCTTGAAAGGCTCGATATCGTTGAGCATCTGATGATCCAGCCGGTCGATGACGTGCTTCATCACATCCTTCAGGTCCTTGAAGTCGAGCAAAAGGCCGGCTTTGTCGAGTTCGGCTCCGGCCAGCGTGACGCGGATCTTGTAATTATGGCCGTGCGGGTTTTCGCACTTTCCCTTGTAGTTGCGCAGGTAATGCCCGGCGGCGAATGTGTCTTCTACGGTTACTTCGTACATGAAAATCCCCAAACCCTGGCGCGTGCGGCGAATCAGATCCACGCAACGAAACCATGCTTATTGTACCTTTGAATGCAAGCGGAATGGCGCTTCCTGCTGACGGGAACCCGCGCTACCGACCGGCGAAGGACGAATGACGAACGACGNNCCAGCCACAATCACAATTCGTGAAGCCGAACCCGACGATCTCGAGACGATCCTGCATCATCGCCGCTCCATGTTTTGCGACATGGGTGAAGGGACCGCCGAGGAACTGGATCGCATGGTCGAAGTGGCGCGTCCGTGGCTGGGGAAGGCGCTGGCCGACGGCTCGTACCGGCATTGGCTGGCGATGGATGGCTCCGGGCGCGGGGTTGGCGGCGGCGGAGTGCTGCTTACGCCCTGGCCCGCCAATCCCCACGACCCATGCGTT
>PLHN01000324.1:6084-8261 GCA_003139975.1 Acidobacteriaceae bacterium | reverse complement strand
TGCAGCAGCGGTTCGCCGCCGCTAATAGTGACGACCGACGTTCCCAGTTCCTTCAACTTGTCCACGCGGCGCAGCATCTGCTCGGTCGGCACCGGCTTGGAGAAATCGTCGAACTCGTTGCAGTACGTACACGCCAGATTGCAGCGGCGAATCGGGATCAGGTGCGCCAGCAGCGGGTGGTCCGTGGAAACCACCGCTTTAAGGACCTGCCATAATCCATGCGCGTTCCGCTCGAGTGCCTTCAGTTTCCGCCGCGCCTTCACGGCAGGTGTCGGCTCGTGGCGTACGACGATTCCTGGCCCTGCACTTTGCTGTCCTGTGGAATTTTGTTCCATTCGAAGCGAATCCAACCTATTCAATCACTCCACCCCGCTTAGTATCTAATTTACAACAGCGTTCGGGGTAATGGCTGGGTTGAATGGCGATTCCTGACCCTCATTGCTCCTGCAGCGGATCCTGTTGACGGTACCGTCATCTCTCGCACGTTTCCTAACGCCGCGCCGGCACGTCGTCGAGAATGGCTTCCACGATTCCGTCGATGGTGTCGAGCACGCGCTTGGCAGGAAGATTCAGGTTGTTCGAGAGGATCGAAAAGGCGACCGTTTGTCCAGAATCCGTAGTCGCATAGCCAGAAAGCGTCTTGACGCCGCCGAGCGATCCGGTTTTAGCCAGCACTCGTTTCTCCAGCCGCGGAGCTCTTAAGCGTTCGGAAAGCGACCCATCTACGCCCGCCACTGGGAAGCTCGATTTGTACGCTGCGCCCCACGGCTGCGACGAGGCAAAACGGAGGAGTTGTACGATGGCCCTGGGCGTGACCAGATTTTGCCGCGACAAGCCTGAGCCGTCATAAAAAAGATACTGATCGCCAGCGATACCCGCTTGCGTTAGAAATCCTCGCAACACCTCCAGGCCACCCTCCACCGTGCCAGCATTGCCGCGCTCGCGTCCCAGTAGGCGCAGTAGAATTTCCGCATGCAAATTCTGGCTGACCTTGTTGATGACGCGCACATCTTCCCGCAGTGGCTTCGATTCGTAGCTGGCGAGCGTGATGGGTTGGTCGCTTTTGAGCGGACGCGCTCCGCCGTCGCTCCCTCCGTGCGAAGGCGCAATTGCAGTGGCTGTGAACGTGGAAAGAGTCGCGAGTTCGGTGTGGCGAGTGCGTTGGTGCCCATAAATAACGATGCCGCGCTTCTCCAGCAGTTCGCGGAAGAGTCCTGCGGCAAATTCGGCAGGGTCTTCGATCGCCAGCGCCTCGTTCGTGCCGGCGTCGTCGAGCGGCAAGTTGCCCCAGAGCGTTAGAACCATCGACCCGGGTTCGCGATTTACAAAGAACTTGCGCCCGGTGCCCGCCGGAGTCGTAATGATGCGATTGTCCAGCCGGTAGTAGCCGGTGAAAGGTTTGATGCTGACGAACGCTTTTTCGCCGGCGCGGTCGGCGGGGAGGATATTGACGAACACCACGTTGTCGTTAATCGTGAGTGCGGATACTGGCGCGCCGTCAGCCCAGACAAGGTCATCTTGGCTCCAGCCTTCACCGTAGCGCTCAAAGGCAAAGTAGGAGTCATCGGCGACGATGTCGCCGTCGATATATTTCACACCTTTCTGTACGAGGGTGTCCGCCAGCGATTCGAGCGCCTGAACGGGGTCGTCGTTACGCTGCGTGCGCTGATCATACGGAAGTTCGCGGCCGGAGAGATTGGGGTCGCCGCGGCCGACGAGGACGAGATCTCCGTTCAGACGGCCATAGCGATCGAGGGTTCCCGTGGTTTCGACCGTGGTGCGGAATTTGTAGTCGGGGCCGATCAGGGCGAGCGCGGCCGCAGTGGTAAACAGCTTGGTGTTCGAAGCGGGCGTGAAAAGCTTGTCGGCATTCTGGGCATAGAGCGTTTCGCCCGTTCCTACTGAAACCACTTCGATTCCCCAGAACCCGTGCGCAAGATCGGGCGAGTTGAGAAGCGTGGCGATACGCTCCGCGAGCGGCGTAACGGAGGCCGGAACAGTTCCAGTGGCTGAAGCTGCGCCCGACTCGGCCAAAGCGGGCGCGATGGCGAGCACGACCACCATAAGCAGGAGCGCGGCTGGCCGCAGGCATACCATTGCCCAAATTGTAGCATTCGCCAAAATTGGCTCGTTTAGAATAGCTGCACAATGCGAGCTATTTTTCAGTGGAAGATCGG
>PLHN01000324.1:2736-6024 GCA_003139975.1 Acidobacteriaceae bacterium | reverse complement strand
AAAGTCTTCAGCCGGCCCGCCAGGAGCAGTGGGCGAAGAGGAGGAGCGCAGACGGGTGCTTCCGGTGATTCGTGATTTGAAGAAGAGAAGGCCGCAGGCAGTGGTAAGCGTCGATACCTATAAGGCCAGCGTGGCGCGCGCGGCTGTTGAAGAAGGCGCCGAAATCGTGAATGACATCAGCGGATTCCGGTGGGATCCAAAGATGGCGAAGACTCTCGCTGAGCTGAAAGTCGGGGCCGTGTTGATGCACACGCGTGGACGGCCCGAAGAGTGGCAAAAGTTGCCGCCGATTGGAGATCCGGTCCTGCTGGTGAAACGAGAATTGCGGCAGTTCGCCGAGGCAGCCACGCTGGCTGGAATCAAGCGCGATCACCTGGTGCTCGACCCAGGGTTTGGATTTGGCAAGAGCTTCGAAGAAAACTATCCATTGCTGGCGCACTTTGCCGAACTTCAGCAGATGGGGTTCCCGCTGCTGGCGGGAGTTTCGCGAAAGTCGTTTCTCGGGCGGGCGCTGGCACGCGATGGCAAGGATGCACCTCTCGAGGAACGCGTGCATGGCACGTTGGCTGCGGAATCGATTCTCATCCTGAAAGGCGCACATGTTATCCGGACGCACGAGGTGCGACTGGCCGCCGAAGCGGCTCAACTGGCGGATGCGATCGTTGCCAGCGGCGGATAGGAAAGTCAAGACTTAGAAGTCAAATTGCAGAACGAACTGCGAGTTACAAGGAAGCCAGATCCGCCGATCGCTCCAAAGCTCGCGACCTCGACATCAGGGCTCGTAGTCTTTTTCACGCACGTGCGGATGCCGGCATGGCTGCTCCCGCTCGGAACGTGGGGAGCCGGATCTCAAATGTGGCTCCTCCCTCCGGACGGTTGAAGCAGGTAATCTGCCCTTTGTGATCCTGAACGACGCCGTAAGTAGCGCTAAGTCCAAGCCCAGTCCCCTTGCCCACTGGCTTTGTCGTATAAAACGGGTCAAAGACCCGCTCCGGATCATGCAGGCCGGGGCCGGTATCGGCGAACTGTATCACTACTTCCTCCGACTCGCGCCAGGCGGCGACCTGCAGCCGTCCGCCGCCCGTTTCCTGCAAAGCGTCCACGGCATTTTCGACGATTTGAACAAAGGCTTGGAGGAGCTGGTTGGAATTGCCGACGACTCGTGGCACGGAATCCATTTTGTCGACGGTAAGAGTGATGTTTCGATTTTCGAGCTTGAATCCTTCCATTTGGAGCGCCCGCTGCAACAGAGGCTTCAGTTCGAGCGGAACCTTCTCCCCTGGAGTTTGCTGCGCAAAACTGAGCAGATCGCTGACCAATTCATGAGTACGCCGGGCCTGCTGTCCGATTCTTTGAGCATTGGTGAGTTGTTCGCGCGTCAGATTGCTGCTGGCCGCCATGCGGTCGGAACTCTCCAGGATGGCGGAGAGCGGGTCCTCCAGTTCGCCGGCGGCGAGCGCAACCAACTCCCCCAAAGAGGCCAGTTTTGCCTGCTGCACCGCGCGCCCTTGTAACCGCTGGAGATTGTCGAAGCTCATGCGCGAACGATCGAGCAGTTGCATCAAACGCTGATCCAGCAGGTGCTGTTTGATGAAAACAAACAAGGCCAGAATGGCGACGCCGCCCATGGAGACGCCGAAACGAATCCGGCGTAGATCGGGTGTTTCGTGACTCAGAAACAGCGCCGTATACCCCATGACCGGCAGCGAAAGCAGAGCCAGTTGTGCGAATAAGGGAGCGAATGCGTGGCGGCTTCGTGGAATCGAAGGCTTGATTTCTGTTTCGTGCAGGCCCGGCCGTCCGCTCCAGGCGACCCATAGGAAAGCCAGAAGCGCCACCAGGAATGGGATGTCGTAGAGACCGCCAGTGCGGTAAGTGCCCCGTGCAATCGCCGCATTCAGGGCTTCGGATGCAATGGTATAGAGGACGCTGGCAACGAGGATGCTTCCATAGAGTTTGCGCCACCACCCAGAACTGGAGAAGTAAGCGGAGGCGGAGAGGCCACTCAGGATCAAGCCCTCGATTACATACAAGAGATCCCAGCGCAGCGTATAAACCGGAATGTCGGGGGCCAGGTATTCCTCGGGAAATACGAAGAAGGCATAGACCACCACCCACCAAACGAGCAGAATGAAAACGTTCAGCGCGCTGATGCGCGTGCCCTCCTTTTCGTCCGCCTCATGGGGACGGATGGCCACGGCACCCATGATCGGAACGACGTGCAGGAACAAAACAACATCTCCCGCAAAAGGATCGGGGAGCGGCTTGTGCAGCACGACTTCAAACCATGTCCAGCCCGCCTGGTTGAACCACCACATGGCCATGCCGAAGGCCATGAGGCTCCAGAACAAGCGCGTGTGCCCGTGGCTGTCGAAGGCATTTCTACAACAGAGGAAGCAGGCAATGCCAAGCAAAAGCAGTGGGACTACGTCACCCATCGCAATGCGGAACGCTGCGCTCGGAAATACTAGCGGAGCCGTCCCAAAGGCCAGCACGATCAAGAGGCCGCGAAGCGGCAACGGGATGGGACGCGGGCGCATTGCTTCCATGATAGGGTTTTCGCGTGACTATGTTTAGATCACCAGGTGGTGACCATCGGTTACTGAGGTAACCATCACCGGAGGTTGAACTTGCGCGCATTCGCTTCCTGTGATCGGTATCACAGCAACGTGTGATCGAGCCCGCCGTTCGCGGGCCGCTGGCCGCTGCTAGAATTCTTCTCATGGCATTCCCCGTCAACCGCCTGCGTCGTCTCCGGCGGACCGAAACTCTCCGTTCCATGGTCCGCGAGACCCGGCTTACACCGGAAGCTTTCGTTTATCCACTGTTTGTATGTCCTGGCAACGGCATCCGCAAGGAAGTGGGTTCGATGCCGGGCGTTTTCAACCTCTCAGTCGATGAGGCAGTCAAAGAGGTGCGCGAGGCGCGCGGACTGGGTGTGCTGTCGGTGATCCTGTTTGGATTGCCGGAAAAAAAGGATGAAGTCGCGACCGGGGCCTGGGCCGAGGATGGCATCGTGCAAGGTGCGGCTCGCGCCATCAAAGGCGAAGTGCGCGACGTAGTCATCATGGGCGATGTTTGCTTGTGCGAATACATGTCGCATGGCCATTGCGGGATCGTGAAGGCGGAAAGGCAATCGCTGGGCGCGGCCGCGGCTGCTCCTCCTGCTACCACTGAATACGAGATCGTCAACGACGCTTCACTCGAACTGCTGGCGCGCACTTCAGTTTCGCTCGCCCGCGCTGGCATCGATATCATCGCTCCTTCCGACATGATGGATGGACGGGT
>PLHN01000324.1:0-2697 GCA_003139975.1 Acidobacteriaceae bacterium | reverse complement strand
GAGGGCGCGGACATGATCATGGTGAAGCCGGCGATGCCCTACCTCGACGTGATTGCCGCGGCCCGCGATCGTTTTGACCTGCCGCTGGCCGCCTACCAGGTATCGGGCGAGTACGCCATGATCGAAGCCGCGGCGCGCAACAACTGGATCGACCGCGATCGCGTAATGATGGAATCGCTCGTCAGCATCCGCCGCGCGGGAGCAAGCATCATCCTGACCTATTTCGCCAAGGACGCGGCCAAGCTCCTGGCCTAGAAAGATTCCGATTTAGCGTCATCTGGCTCCCGGCGTTGTTCTTAACAGGAAGATTTCGCGGGCCGAGGACGTCCGCGCTACGCTTACCCCACTGCGCCGGCTGAGTTGTTTACCTTCGAATGAATAGCCGAAGGATCCCTGACATCTTAGAACGACACTTCCTTGACGCGCTTTCCTTCCCGGTCCATCTGCACCTCGGATTGCCGATACTGCCGCAACCATCTATACCCCGTCCTGCGTGCGATTCCGTACCGCACAGAGTTATTTGGCGGATTTTTTGCGCCAGCAAATTAGGGTGTGGTTTTGAGCAATAGATGTGGATCCCGGGCTGGGCTAGCGCGAACATCTGACCCGTTCAAAACGCGACGCATAGTCACATCTTCAACATCTCAAATGAGTTCCTTTTCAGTGGTACATGCACATGAGAACTGTTGAGTGAAATGCATATCTGAAGGACAATTCGCTAGTTGACGATGGGACGTAAAAAGGACATGACCAAAAGCGCAACGGGCTCGAAAAAATATGCGAAAGTACGCCGATTCGAGCGCTACCGCTATGACGTGCGGGTGCAGGTTTCCGTGTTCCGCGACGGACAGAGCACCGACCTCTGGGGAAGGACCAACGAACTGGGGTTCGATGGCATTGGGGCCACGCTCACGGGCGAACTGAAGACCGGGGAAGTGGTTTCCCTCGAGTTCCCTATCCCGCTGGCGCCGCTGGTCATGAAGGTGCGGGCGATTGTCCGCTACAGCCAAGGACTGCGTTGCGGCTTCGAATTTCTGATTGTGACCAGCCAGCAGCGGGAGACAATGGGGCAATTGTGCGAAAGGCTGGCAAACGGCGCCTGACGGCAGCTTTCGATTCCGTGATGGTGTGTAGGACATCCCCTCCGCGGCTGAAACCGGAACTCATTGCAATTCCTGGCGGCACGGCTGAAGAGTCTGCCGGAAAAGTGTCTTCGCACACTATTAAGGAGGCCCCCAAGGGCTTCAAGCGCAAACCTGTTTACGGCGACTTAAGCGTTACGCTCAAAGTCGTGCCCTTCCTTTTTTTTGCGTGGCCCCCGCACTTCCTTCTCCGCCATGGCCACAGCAACCGGAGAACTGCTCTAGTTGTCCGGCTCAGTGCCGCTTCCTAGATCTTCGATTACCTCCGTAATTAACAACAGAAAATCCTTCGCGCATACCATGGAAAGTACCCTCAGAAACGCGCTGGGAGAGGACTGTATGCCTGAGAAAGACGGCCCAGCGGCACGTTCAAAAGGCTTGCCGCAGGTGGAAGCGCTGCCGGAACTGGTAGCGGTCCGACCGGTGCCTGCGATCGCACCAACGGCGAAAGCAAATTTGCAAGAAGCGCTGACCGTCGAGCAGGCCTATTTCGAACAGATCATCGAAACCGCCCCGGAAGCGATCAGCATCATCGATGCAAACAAGTGCGTTTTGCGCGCCAACGGCGAGTTCGCCCGCCTGTTTGGCTTCTGCGCGAAAGAGGTCGAGGGCAGATTGATCGACCAATTGATTGTGCCGCCCGACCGCTATGCGGAAACCGCATGGATAACCGAGAACATTAAGGACGGCAAGAAACTGACCCTGGAAACGCGACGGCAGCGAAAAGACGGTTCGCTGGTCGAAGTGTTGCTCTCGACTTCGCCGGTGATGCTGGACGGCAAAACGATAGGAGCGTACGCCTGCTATCGCGACATCACCGAACAGAAGCGGACCGAGGAATTGAACGCCGCGCTGTATGCGATCGCGGCGCGCAGCCAGTCGGCGGAGGATCTGCAACAGTTCTATGCCGCGATTCACAACATCGTCGGCCAGTTGATGTATGCGCGCAATCTCTACATCGCGCTGTACGACTCGCAATCGCAATTGCTGAGCTTCCCTTATTTCGTGGACGAAATGGATGCGACGCCCGCTCCCAAGCGTCTGGGGCGCGGCCTGACGGAGTACGTAATGCGATCCGGGCAGCCGTTGCTAGCGACACCGGCCGTGTTTGAGGAATTGGTTCGCACCGGGGAAGTGGAATTGATTGGGGCTCCATCGCTCGACTGGCTTGGAGTCCCACTGAAAAGTGGCGCGACCACCCTCGGAGCGTTAGTGGTGCAGAGCTACAGCCAGAATGTCCGCTTCGGAGAGCGCGACCGCGGGATTCTCAAGTTCGTTTCCCAACAGTTGGCAGCGGCCATTGAGCACAAGCGCTATGAGGAGGCGTTGCGGCGATCGGAGGCGCGCTACCGCTCTTTGATTTTGAGCGCCATATTCGGAATTTATCGCTGCACGCTGGACGGACGATTCCTCGACGTGAATCCCGCGCTCATCAACATGCTGGGTTACGAATCGGTGGAAGATGTGCTCGCGCTGGACGCGCGCCGCGAGGTCTTCCTGAACCCGCAGGAAGTGGACCGCCTGACAGAAGAATATCGCCGCGCCGGCAGCTTGA
>PLHN01000018.1 GCA_003139975.1 Acidobacteriaceae bacterium | reverse complement strand
TTCGCTTCGCTCAGGATTTCGGCAGCGGGCTCCCGCTTCGCTCACGCCCGCTAATCGCCTCAAATTGTCAAAGAGCACTGAAGATGGTTTTGGGGCCCGGTTGCATACTCTTCGGACGAGCACACTCTCACCTTGCCCCAAATCAGAAGATCATCCTCACATAGGGCGAGGCCGGAAGTCTGTGACGCGGGCACTTGACATGTTGGGGGTGAAGGAAGGGGGCAAGGTATTCGCCAGACCGGATGGTCGTTGCTCTATAGGCGGACAAGAATGTATGTACAGAATAATCTTTGAAATACCGATCTGTACGTACAAGCTCTGTAGATAGAAGAAGCAAAAGAAATTAGCCGATTTCTGGGGGTGAAAAGGGGGCTTGACAACGTGTGCTATGGGGCCCTGGCAAGGGCGGGCCGTCTGCCCTCAACCACGTTCCGGACGCAGTTCGGACTTTGGCGGTTTCCGGGCCCCATGACGAACGTGAAGAACCGCGATTACGCGTTTTGCTTCGCGGACGCGGTAATAGACGAGGTACGGGCTGTGCACTACTTTACGGACGGAGGGCCGCTTTCGAACCACACCGCCCATGCGGGGGAATCGAGCTAGTAGTTCAACGTGCGCAATCAGGGAGTTGCCAAAGCGTGAGGCGGCCTGCACGTCATCCTTGGCGATGTGGCCGATGATTTCGGCGAGATCGTTCAGCGCCCTTTGCGTGTAGAGGAGGCGGTAGTCCACTTGGGTAAGAGACGTCGTACTTCTTCCGCTGGTACCGTGCGGCCGGCCTCAGCGTCCCGCATTCCTTCGTCAATGGCGGCGAGGGTTTCCGCGTCCTCATCATCGACGACGGGAGCGGGGTTTTCTAAGTCGAATTTTTTCGGCTTCGCCATGCGGCTATCGTAGCACGAACAGCCCGCCCAAGCGGAGGTGGACGGGGCACTACAGTTACTGCCATCGCGTGGCTTGGTACAAGATGGGTTCTTTCAGGTGATCCTCAGAGATCCCGAGATCGATGAGCATCACGCATCGCAGGAATGCATGTAGACGCTTGTTTAGAAGAAAGAGCTCCTTATTGCTTTTCGCCACGAGAGTTCCCTTCGGGTTGCCGAGGTGAGTGTAGTAGTCACGTGTTTGTATCACTTTGTTTGTAAACTCTGCTCGGTCCCCCACTAATTTGTGTGCGAGGTCTGAGCTGATCATGTCATAGGTCTGTTTAATAAGTTGGTCCACCTTTGCCCGTCTTGGGCGTTTTCCACCAAAACGTATGCGGCCGAACCCCTCAAGCGTTTGCGCCAGCGTCAAGAACTCCGTTTCGGTAAAGATGTTACTCTTCCGCATCATGCTCAGCATGTTGAGTTCAACGAGCTGCTGATCGCGAGGTACAGCGAGCCACTTCATTAGCGCGCCGGCAGCGCTCTGCAACGGACACCGCACGCAAGTCTGAAGATTAACCTTTTCTTTGCGGAGGCGCATCTTTTGAACAACCCAACCGTCATCGTCACGCTGAAAGAGCTGCACGTGTTTCAGGCCAACCGACGTTCCGAGAAACAGGGTAAAGAAGTTCTCAAAGCGAAAAGCAAGTGAGGTGAACCAATCGACCGACTGAGGGCGATTGGGGACGATCTTAATTCTTGGAACCGACTTAACAGACACTGCTTTCATCGGCCTGGTGCTTCCCGTTGCAAAAACTTGACACGTCACTTCGGCTTGAAGCTCATCGCTGGTAAATCGAAACACTTCCTTGGCTTGCCAGGGAACGACGTGGGTTGTGTTTTGCTCGGCTAACTGTGAACTCCAGGGCATAGGAAGTACTCGGTGGATCTTTGTGAAATAATACGCGGCGCCGTCTATGGACATTGCCTCCGACGATTCCAGGTGCAATCCCATTACAGTTCTCATCGCTCTGTAGAGCTTTCTCTTTACCTGTTGTCGGCTCGAGAAATCAGTGAGGCCTCCGCCATCCAGTATCACGGAATTGAGAAGTGTGCATCGTCTGTCTGTCGTGAGCCCACATATCGCGTTGACCTGTTGGAGGTCAATTGTGCTGGTCATTTCCAACATGCTTGCGCGCAGGGCTGCATCGTCAAGATCGGCGTAAGTGGGCGAGGTTGTATCTCGACTAGCCCTTTGCGGGACGATAGAGTGCCCGTAAACTTCTTGTCCTCCTGACCAAGTATCCAAAATGCACCGATTGTCTAGAAGCTTTCATCCACGCGATACTTGCTCATAGACAAAATAATAACGCCACTAGATGCGGATTCTCCGAAGGGTGGCCCAGCTTGGTGCGTTCATCCGCGCTCGCGACGGTGCCCCTTCCAAGCTCCGCTTGGGCGGGGACGTTGGTGCTAGCATAACCGCATGGCGAAGCCGAAGAAGCTTGATCCGGAGAATCCCGCTCCTGTCGTCGATGATGAAAACGCGGAAACCACGGCCGCCCTCCACGCCTACCAGGACGCTCTGGTTCGCAAGGGACTGGAAGACATGCGGCGAGGCCGCGTTGTAAGCCATGAGGAAGTCGTAAGACGCCTCGCAGGGCGCGAAGCCCTTTAAGTATGTGTGCGAGAACTCCGACTTGGCAGGATTGGCATCCAAGTCTTTGACTTAACAAAGACCGGAGGGAGGGCGGTAGGGCGAGAAGTCTACGCTCCCGTGCTTCGGCTCATGGGCTTGTTGAGCTCGTCCGCTAGTGCTTCCGCTGCCATATGGATCACACGCAGGCCAGCCGCAACTTCTGCGTCGGTAGCATGTTCGGCAAGTCGGTCGCACATCGCTATGATAACGCTTAGTTTGTTGTTTACGACATGAGCCAATGCACATTCGCTAGCGCAAATGGGCGCTCTCTCCATGTATCAGAGCGTATAGCAGAACTGCGATGGAGTCTGATCGATATTGACCACCGGTTACGAAAAGCGGAATAGCAACGCAGTCATAGGACAGTGCCGGAATTCCCGCTAACTTGATTCCAACAGACCGGGGTGGTGGGTACTTCTTTGAGGCCAGTTCTAGCGCGAGCCGCTGGCTTCTTTCGCTGGGATGGGCTCTTTTGCCATGCAGCGGCCGACCAGTTCGGCGCAGGACTCGATGAACTTCTGCTCGGCGGCATCGAAGGTGTTGGCAAAATAGCTCTCGATGCACAACTCGGCGGCCAAGCGGTTCTTGACCACGCGGTCCTTAACAAAGATCGGCACCACGATGTTGGATTTCACCATGTCGGACCCGAGGTAGCGCGGATCGGCCGGAACGTCGTTAACGACTACGGTCTTTCCGGTGGAAGCTGCTGCTCCGCACAAACCCTGATCGAGCGTGATGCGCGGAGTGGGCTGAAAGCTGCCCGCGTAAGGGCCTACTACCAGCGCGTCGAAATGGGGCGGCTCCATCAGGTAGAAGCCAACCCAGTTGTAGCGCGT
>PLHN01000101.1 GCA_003139975.1 Acidobacteriaceae bacterium | reverse complement strand
CTCGGTGCGGCCGCGCTGGCATACTCGGCATCGATGATCGCTTCCCTGTCGTTCCCGTTCGCGCCTGGATCGGAGCAATTATTGGTGCCGCTCGGAGGCGCGGGATTGATCTGTGCGAACGATCCATCGCTATACGACGAAAGGCCGAATACGGAACGAAACGACGCCCAATCAGCGTCGGTGTACACATCGGAATCCTCGATCACCACGATCGTTTGGCCCTGTCCTGAAATGCCCTCGCTGAAAAGTGGATTCAGGTTATAGATCGTCGCCAGATCGCCGGGAACTACCAGGTAATACTTCGTTCCACTTTCGGAGACGGTGTAGTCTGCCCGTGGCGCAAACATGGCATGAGGCCGGAAGTCGTGCAACGACACCACGCCCACGACCGCTGGTGCGAGGGCAGCCGGAATCCGGGGATCGCTCATGTTGGCGATGTGCTTTGTGCCCTTCACATTCAGGTTGTGAATCTCAGTGTGAAAGGCTTCCCGTATTTGACCTGCTGTCCCGGAAAAATCGATGAACTGGCCGCTGGGATAGTCCACATTGACCTTAAGACCGCGCGAGCGCAGCCAGTCCTTGATTATGTCGCGGTCCTGTTTCGCTATGCCGAACCTTTCTCCGAATTCCGCGGCGGTTAGCCAGTGGTGAAAGGCAGGTGAGGAAGGGTCGTGAAGGTCATCAATGAACTTTCCCAGGTCGCGCTCCTGTTCGGGAGAGCGTTTCAAAAGAAGGAGCATGTGCTCCATCAAAAGGTTGTCGGCCACCGGCCCGCGATCATATTTTGCCTTCGCCTCGGGCCGGGTATTGCCCCCCAGCGTTACCAATTTGCTTTCATCGACAGCTTGGGTGATCAGAACGGACTGGAAGTTCTCAGCTTGCGCGCGCGGGGCTACCCACAAAAACAGAGAAGCGAGCACAGCCGACAGATAATACGCAAAGAGCATTTCATGACGGGTGCGAAATCGACGGCGGTGGAAACGCTCGAGCCGGCGATCAGTGAAATCCCACATGGTCAGACCTAGGGTAATCGGCGAAAACCGGCCTGTAGGTTTCAAATTGCCTAGGGGGACAAGCTCGTTGAGCAGACGGGGAACTACTCGTGAAACCATTCCATGCTAGAGGTATTGCGGCGGACTGTCAATGAGGCCTTCGCCATCCACGAGCGGTGACCGACGAGGTGCGCAATCTGTTTCTCTTGACGGAAGGGGCTGTTTCGCGGTAGGAGCTTTGGTAAATTCCGCATACCCGCCATCCACCATGACGCCCGTGATGCGCTGCCGCGGGCACAGATTCTCGTTCCCTTCGCGGCAAAACTCACATTCCCCGCACGTCCACTACACCCACGGCACGCCGACCCGGGCCCCCACCTGGACGCTCTGGACCGCGGCACCGCGCTCCACTATGCTCCCTACGATCTCGTGCCCCAGGATCAGAGGTTTTTTCACGATGCGTGCCAATTGCGTCCAGTCGCCGTCGGCGACGTGCAGATCGGAATGGCACACACCGCAAACTTCAACCTCGATCAAGACTTCATCCGCCCCAATTTCGGGACGAACCACGGAATGTCCCCTATCGCAAGGTCCCCAAAAATGTGAGGGTAACTATAACAAAATAGGAACTAACGTCAAGTAGAATGGGCGACATCGGGCCCGGAGGCTATTCAGATACGTTGCGGGACGAGGATGCGAAATAACTCTTTGCCCCGGCCTCGCAAGGGAAACGAAGCTGTTTTCAGGCCGCAGGGAACTGATGGATGATCTCAGTCAACGCAGCGCCCGTCCAGAGTTGATGGATACCGAATCTGTCAGCTTCGAGGAGTTCCATGAGTGTCTGCACACTCTGAGAATTATCAATACTTTTACCTTGGCCTACCGGCCAACGCTGCGATGGTTTGAGCGCATGACGGCTGGCGCTGGTTCCGAACAATCGCTATCGGTTCTTGATGTTGGCTGCGGAGGCGGAGATATGCTGCGGCGAATCTGGAGGTGGGCGAGGAAACGGCACTTTGACCTTGAGCTTATCGGGATTGACCTGAACCCCTGGTCCAAAGAGTCGGCTGAGCATGTCACGCCAAAAGATGCCCCGATTCGCTTCGAGACGGCGAACGTTTTCTCGCTCGATCCTTCCCGGCGCGCCGATTTCATTGTCAGCTCACTCTTTGCCCATCATCTCACTGACGGTGAATTGATCCGCTTTATCCGGTGGATGGATTGTCATGCCACGCGCGGCTGGTTCATCAACGATCTGCACCGTAATCCTGTGCCCTACTTGTTCATCAAGTATGCGGGTCGATTGCTGATTTCCGACCGCATGAATCGGCATGACGGGCCGGTATCGGTTGCGCGGGCGTTCACGGCGTCCGAATGGCGTCATCTGCTGGAGGAGGCCGGTATTCCACCAGAGAGAACCAAAATCGAGTGGTTCTTCCCGTTCCGCTACGGTGTGTCTTGCCGGAAAGTATGAAACGGCGGGAGGTTGTTGTCGTCGGGGGCGGTCTCGCGGGCGGCGCCGCAGCCATCCGATTAGCGCAAAATGGACAAAAGGTGTTGCTGCTGGAAAAAGAGCCAGCCGCACATGACAAAGTTTGTGGCGAGTTTATCAGCGCTGATGCGCAGCACTATCTGCGTGAACTCGGACTCGATCTAGCAGCCTTGGACGCCGAACGCATCACCAGCATATGGCTCATGCGGGGTCAAAGCATTGCATCCGCAAGATTGCCCTTTTCTGGCCTCAGTCTCTCTCGCCGCGTGCTCGATGAGGCCCTGCTGTTGCGGGCCCATGATCAGGGAGCGCAGATATGGCGCGGGGCTGCAGTCACAGCGATGGTCAGAGAGCCGGAGTGCTGGCGGATTGAGGTTGCAGGCCATGGCGTCATTCAGGCTGAAACGCTACTTCTGGCAACGGGCAAGCATGACTTACGCAAATGGCGACGGGCCGGCGTGACGCAAACTGACTTCGTCGGTTTCAAGTGTCATTTCCTGCTGACAACGGCACAACGATCGGCGTTATCTGGCCGTGTCGAGATGACCCTGTTCGATGGCGGTTACGCCGGGCTGAGCTTGATTGAAAGGGGAAAGGCAAACTTTTGCCTGGTGGTGACCAGGCGCCATTTTGCCCGGTACGGAAAGACTTGGGATGCATTGTTAAGCGGCATTCTGAAGGCGTCGCCGCCACTTGCCGAACGGCTGCACGGCGCCCAGCCCTGCTGGCCACGACCTCTATCTATCTTCGGAATGCCTTACGGTTTCGTATATCGTGTTCCGTCCAGCGCCCCACCCGGGTTGTATCGGCTGGGTGATCAGATGGCGGTCATTCCTTCCTTTTCAGGCTATGGCATGTCCATTGCGCTGCATACAGCTTTTTTGGCAGTCGAATGCCATCTGCGTGGCGGCGCCGACCTGTACCATCGTCAGGCCCGTAGCGACCTTCTGCCCTTGATCCGGCGTGCGTCTTGGCTGTCGAAAATTGCGGAATATCCCTTGGCCCAGCGAGGGATGTTATTTGCCTTTCGCATCCGACCAGAGTTGATCACAATGATTGCGAGACATAGCAGGATTTCTCCACCTAAGCTAGGAGCGGACCAAGTGTGCTGAGCTCTCGTGGGATTCTTCATTTCAGGTTGTGATGAAGAATTACTACAGGGATGGTCTTCAGTTCAGCCGCTTGTAAACCTGTGCAATCGGTGGTGACCGTATAAGCAGACGTACACTCCATCGACTCTCTTCGTTACCAGAATGGCATCTATACGACCCGACGCCTGGATTTTGTCGGTGAGGGCAGCGACTTCCTGAGCAAATGCGCGGGAGCGTTGTTTCCCGGCGTCAGAGGGATTCTCCCTTATACTTCGCGTTGCTAGCATTCTGTGAGAGCAAGACCACCCGGTAACACGGGGGAGGAGCGACCGCAAGGCTTCTTCCAATCTCGGGTATCGGATTTCGAAATCCATTTCGTTAATTTCCGTCAAATCAATCAGGCGTTCAGCGTGACATTGGCCGAATCCGCCACGACATACGCTGCGCCTGCTCGACAAAGCGT
Organism: Acidobacteriaceae bacterium; assembly: GCA_003139975.1. Lineage (GTDB taxonomy): Bacteria > Acidobacteriota > Terriglobia > Terriglobales > Acidobacteriaceae > Acidiflorens. The sequence continues at coordinate 14,572 of PLHN01000101.1, read as the reverse complement.
GGTGCGAAGCGCAATGGAGACAATCGGCGGTAAGAATCTATTTCACCGGATGCTGGTGGTTTGAACAAGCGACTTTACCCTGCCAGGGGCATTCTTCGCATATCCACAGATGAATGGGACACTGATGGGACACCAAACGGCATGTAGGATTGCTGCAGGCCAAACGTCTGTTTTCGCGGAAGCTCTTTAAATTGTTAATCTGGCGGAGAGGGAGGGATTCTACACCGCTCCAGCAGATCCAATCACTTGCGCTGCTCTAAAAGGANNCTCTCGGCCACCTCTCCGGCGTTCTATGCAGGTCTGTTTCGCTAAGCGAAGGTAGTTCTCTGCGATTCTACGTCAACGAGTTTGCAGACGGCAAGTTGGTGGCGCCTTCCCAAGGAACCGCGAGCCAAACACGCCATCAGTGCGTCGCAAAAAAAGCGATGTACCGCTCACGCCATCACACCGAAACCGGGCTCGACCAGATCCTTCGCTGCGCAAGAACCGCTTGCTCAGAACTGCCCCACGACCCGCATGGCGCTCTGAGGGATGTGCTTTGGTTTTGGACGCGGCTCCGGCACGAAAATCTACCTTGGCAGACATTGCCGTCCCGGGCGGCGCGTCTGATTACCGAGGTGAATACCTTTTGGGTATCCGTGCAGAGGCGCGTTTCGGTGTAAGATCAGCCCAAGACCGAGGTTCGGAGACGTCATGAAACGAATCGCTGTTTTCATGCTGCTTGTTCTACTTAGTTTTACGTGCCTTGCCCCGGCGCATGCTCAGCGCCTGACCCCGGAACAGAATGCGCGCCAATCCAGAAAGGCGGCCAAAAAGCAGCAGAAGATGCTGAAGAAATCGGCCAAGCAGCAGCGCAAGGCAATGAAGAGGTCTGAGAAGTCGAGCCGCAAGGCGACCAAGAAAGCGAACAGAGATTTGCAGAAAAGACGGGGCCGATAAGACGTCGGCTGGGGAGTTGTTAGCGGTTCGCCAGGACTGCGACCGTCCGGGACTTCGAGATCGTTTCATCCGCTGTGACTAAAGTCAGACCGAGGATGCTGGTCGTGGCAATCAGGAACGGTCCGCGGGATCACGATGGGGAAGTTGCACGCGAGCAGTTTTCTGTGCAATCTCGAAGCCCACGGGAGCTTCCCTTAAGGCGAACGCGTCCAGGGTATTCGTAATCCAAGCCTGGGGATTCGGAGTCGTCTTCCTCGCTCGCGGGAGAAACAATGTCGCCGTTGATCTTTCTTGTGGGCGCGAGTGACCTCACCATTGCTTCGGCTTGTTGCGGTTGGGAGCCGGCACGACCTCAGCCATCGGTTTGCCAAAACTCGAGACCAGGACGGGCTTGCCGGATTTGCGCACCTTCTCGATCACCGCCAGGCAAGTGGCTTTGAACTTCGAGATGGCGATCTCTTCCATGTACCCTACGATATCGTAGTCAACAACCATGGTCAGCCATAAAGGCGACCTTCCCGCCGCCCTGCTGGACTTTTTCGGACCGGCGAGCTATGGTCTGTTTTCTTTCGGAGGGCGCCGGTGAGCAAGTTCCCAGAAGTCGAGACCGCGAAGGCACTGATGACCGAGGCGATGACGTGGTCAGTGATGAAGTGGCTCCGCGAGAAGAAAAGAGTGCGCACGACCGCCGACTTGGCGAATGCTGCACTTGATCTGCTGAGCGAGACGACCAAAGCGCGCTGGAGCCATGGCTTAAGAGCCGCGTATGGGGAGTTGGGTTCGCAAATCGATGGCTCTGCCTCCGGGACCCAGCGGAAACAGCTGTCGCGCGCGATCGACTCCGATGCCCAGCTTACCGTCAAGAAAGTCAAGGAAGCGGATGACGAAGCGTACCGGGCCAGGATGGACGCGGAAGAAACGTTCGACGAAGCCGAGCGGCAGCTGAGCACCAGCCTGGCACGGGAAGGTTGTCGCAAAGCCATTCATGGGTGGGAGCTGCACGAAAAGGCGATTCGCAAAGCGGAAGCGGCAATTCACTCCCTCCGGGGCTGAAGCCCCGAATAAAAATGTAGCGCTGACCGCAGCTCTGAAAGCGCTGCGCCACCCAAATCAAGCGCATTCTCCTTTTTCAGTAGGCTGAGAAGCTGGGGCGTGGGGTGCCAATCCTCTGAGATTGCTGATAGCTCCTAGGCGTACACGCGCGGCACGCGTTGGGAGATACCGCAGAGGATTTCGTAGGGAACGGTTTCGCCGAGGCGTGCCAGCTCGACCGCGTCCACGCTCTTGCCGTTGTTGGAGCCGATCAGGATGACTTCATCGCCCACCGCGATGCCGGGAATGTGGCCTACATCGACCATGGTGAGATCCATGGAAACGCGGCCCACAACCGGGGCGTATTCCCCGCGCACGATCACGCGCGCGCGATTCGAAAGGAGCCGAGGATAGCCGTCGGCGTAACCCACCGGGAGCACGGCAATGCGGCTGCGCTCCTTTGTTATATAGGTACCCATGTAACCGACCGCTTCTCCGGCGGCGACGTCCTTCACCGTCAAAACGCGCGTCTTCCAGGTCAGCACCGGAACGAGTGGGAGCGAAGGCTCGCTGACAGCCGAGCCGCCGCGCATGACAGGGAGCGAGTATCCGTAAAGAAGAATGCCGGGACGCACCATCGTCTTCCAGGTCTCGGGCCTGGCGCTTACGGCCGCCGAATTGCCGATGTGCACGAGCGGCGGATACAAGCCATGCTGGCCGAGGACGGCCAGCGCCTCTTCAAATATTTTCATCTGGCGCGGGGCGTCTTCGGCGTCCAGCACTTCGGCCGAGGCGAAGTGAGTGCTGACGCCTTCGAGATGCAGATGATGGCACAGGGCAAGCTTGTCGCACAGTTGCGGCAGCGCCTCGACCGAGGCGCCGAGGCGGTTCATGCCTGTGTCCACTTTTAGGTGCACGGGAAGATTGATCTGTTGTTTTTTCGCAGCTTTCTCGAGGCGCTCGATGTGCCACGTCTCCCAAATTGTGGGGGTGAGATTGTGCGAAACGATGCCGTCCTCTTCCCCTTTCCAGATTCCCGTCATCAGGAGAATGCGCGTCCAGATGCCGGCGCTGCGTAGCGCGCGCCCTTCGGCGGCGTCCGTCACGCCGAGCCAGGGCGTGCCTTCGGCTTCGAGCGCGAGCGCACATTCGGTTGCGCCATGGCCGTAGCCGTCGGCCTTGACAACCGCGCAAATCGCGACCTTCGGGCCGACATGCTGCTGCACGACGCGAAAATTCTCGCGCAACGTGGTAAGCGATACTTCCGCCCAGGTGCGGCCGTCAAGCGCTAGCGAGCGGCGATCGGGCAGAGCTATGCGTTCCATGCGAGGAGCATTCACTATGGTGATTATAGCGACCACTCTGCCGCCGCAGGCTGACGATTGAGCGGCGCCAGAGGACTTCGGTAATGTGGGAAGCGAGTTTTCACCACGAACACGGAGAAATCATAAGCTTGATTCCCCCGCCGGCGTGAGACGCGCAAGCCGCGTCTCTATAACCATTGATGAAGAGGTGTTTCTCCGTGCCGACGTGGTGAATGGCGTTCGTGCCTGCGCTAGTTCCCCCCGAGGATGAAGTTCAAGGTGATTTCCGTCTCCACCTCGATCGGCTCGCCGTTCAGCAGATACGGACGATAGCGCCAGTGCCTGACTGCTTCTACGGCGGAGGGGGCGAGCATGGCATGTCCGCTGAGAACGGTCAGGTTTTCGATGGTACCCATCCTGCTGATAATGGCGCGCAGTTCGACCGTCCCCTGAATGCGCGCCTGACGCGCGAGAGGCGGATAGTTCGGCTGCACACGGTAGATCAGGTTGCCTTCGGCCCAATGCGAAACGGGCAGGGGACGGGTCGGGGCGGGAACCGGAGGCGGTGAAATCGGCGATGGATCACCGAATGAGCCGAGGATTCCCCTATCACCCGTGCCGGTGCTGCCGGGAACGCCGACGCCGCGGACATCGGGGGCTGGCTGCACGCCGTGGTCGTCGATCTGCGGGGTGGTTGACGGAACGAACGACGGCTGCAATAGAACTACTCCACTCATGTTCGAACGATGCAACCCTCTCTGGTTATTCGGCGGCGCGGGTGGAGGCGGCGCGGGTGGCGGAGAGAGAAGACGAGCGTCAAACCACGCGAGGCGCGGCGGCCCTTGAATCGTGAGCAGCGGAATAAGCAGCAGCAAGCTCAGCGCCAGCGCTTGGATGGTGAACGATGCGACGGCGGTCCAGCCGCGACGGGCAGACTGGTCCCAGGTATTTTCCGTAGTGTGGAACATGGTGTCCTCCGAAGCAGGCCCGCTTGCCAGTACAGACACCTGGGGGAGGAGATTTGCTCCAGGGAATAAGTGCCACTGATGGGGAGGCGGTGCGCTTGGCTCGAAAGTGGGCCGGTGAACGATGATCCGAGGGCGGCGCGCCCCTTCGACGAGCTCAGGGCGGGCTCTCGGAACTGCCGGCAAAGAGGCGGCGCTACGGTCGAATATGTGCTTTATCAACCGGGATACAAAAAGCCGCGCATTGCGCGCGGCCTTTTGAAAGTAACTGGCTGACGAACACTTTTTCTCAAGCCCGGCGGGAACGAAAATCTCTCCCGCGGTGTCGCTACTGTTTCGGTGGCGTGGTGCTTGCCGGCTTGGTGGTAGCCGGTTTGGAGCCAGTGGAAGACGTTGGCTTTACTGGCTTGGCCGGCGTTGTGCCAGCAGCGGGAGCGGCAACACCGGACTGCGCGTTATAGGCTTCGACGACCGGCTGCGTGATATCGACGGCAGGGCCGTACCAGATCACCGGACCGCGGGGCCACTGTTGCGACGTGTCGAGGATCATGCCATAGCCATTGTCGGCGGCGTACTTCACGATGAGCGGAGCCATTTTGGTGAGGATTTTATTTCCGATTTCGCCCTGCTGGCCTTGGAAGTCTTCTTGCGCGTCCTGCTGGGCGCGGTCAAAGCCCTTCTTCTTGGCTTCGATCTGTTTCACCAGTTTGTCGCGCGCTTCGTCGTTTAATTTGTCCTGCTGGGCGCTGAGCTGCTTCTGGAGGCTGTCGAGTTCATCAGCCGTATTCTTCAGTTCGGCTTGCTTGGGCTCAAACTTCTTGCTGAGCTGCTGGAAGTCGCGCTGCCCTTCGTTGGAAGAAAAAATTGCCTGTTCGATGTTAATGGTTCCGACCTTTGTCCCGGTAGCCTTCAGTGTGGCTGCAGCTGCGGGGTTGTTGGCAGGGGCGGCGGATGGAGCGTCAGGTGGTGTCGCCGGGGCGGGAGCGGGTGTGGCAGTGGGCTGCCCCGCCTGGGCCAGAGCGAAAAGGGAAAGGCCGAACACGAGGGCCGCGGTGCGCGCAAACTTGCTAAGCATTGAATTGACGATCATTGGATCGTTTGAACTCCTTCGAGATTTTTCGGGAACTTTTCAGCGTTCAGCTCGTCCGGCGCTACAAAGCTGATCGCAACCGAGCCAATCAGGCGAGCGCGCAAGCGCACACGGCGCCCGGTTCTTCACGCCGAACCTCACGCGTGGTGATCACCCACAGTTCCTAGATTGGGTGTAGACAGCTTGGATTATACGGAGGGCGGGAGACGAGCGTCAAACCGCAGTTGGCGAATTAGTTAATCATTCGCCCCCTGCGACTTGCTGCGATCGATCCCGGCTAAAAGTTTCGCCGCCGCTCAGTAGTGAAAGCGGAAGCGGACCTGCACGTAGATCTCCCCGGGCAGGTTCCAGTGATAGCCGCCAAAAGTGAGGCTGTCATCGTAGATCACGCGGCGGTTAGCGACGTTGAGCGCGGTCAAGGAAGCGGTGAAGCGCTCGCCGAAATCCTTGCCTAGGGAAAGATCGAAAGTGGTGTGTCCTGGGAGATAGTCTCCCTGGTAGGGCCATCCGGGAGTGCCGGCTTCTCCGTTGGTAAAGCCGGAGCCGTAATAGACGTTCGTGGATGCATAAGAGCGCCATGGCAGCGTGACGTCGCCGCCAACATTGAGCGTGTTGCGTTGGTCGTGGTCGAGCGGACCCAATTGCGGTGAGCCGGAACCGGCGTTGAGGCCACCAGTCAGGACGCCGTTGCCCTGGGCGATCTGGTTGGAATACGCCAGATGAAGCTGGGCGCGGTGGGCGAAGCGGGGAGACCGCAACGTGACTTCCCAGGCGCGAACGAGCGCGTGCTGGACGGTAAGGGGGAAGAATATGTTGGAGGCTCCGATGTTGTTGTGGTCGAGGAAATTTCCGATGTTGGTTTTGAAGGTGTCAACGTCAAGGACCCACCCCCGGTAAGGCATGGTGACACCGAACTGGTGTTCTTCGTCGCGCTCGCCGAACAGCGAGGTGAAGGTGCAGCTATTGGCGTCCGTGCCACAGTACTGGATGAGCGGACCGGATACGGTTTCAATGGGCGGGGCCTGATAGTAGTGGCCGTAGAAAGCACGGAAAGTCCAGTTGAGGCGCGGCACAGTAACGGTCGCACCGAAGCGCGGGCTGATCGCGGATTCGTCCACGGGAGCGGGGGTCGAGCCGGATGCGAAGTTGCCTTCGGCGAAGCGCGTGGGCCGCACGCCGGCGGAGAGCGTCAGCCAGGAAAACGGCTTGAATTTTTCGTCAATGTAGAAGGTTTGGAGATTCGCAGTGGGGTGCTCGGTGTCGGTAAACGGAATGCAATTGCCGTTCGGGTTGGTTGGAGTTACGCACTGCGGTTGCTGGGCGGGATTGAAAGTTGCTCCGAAGAGCTGGCTGTCGCTCTGATAGAAGCTGAGGAATCCAACCTGCAGGTCATTGTGTTTGTAGTTGGCGGCGAAACTGGCCTGGCCTCCGGCGTACGTGGTGCCTCGATTTTCGGTGGTGGCTACGGGCGTGTCGTTGGGATTCGAGGAATAGTCTCCGCGGTTGTAGTGGTAGAAGGGCGAGACGGTGGTCATGAGGTGGGGATTGAATGTGTGAACCCAGGAGAAGAGGATTCCCGCGTCGGTTTCGTGCTGGCCATCACGGAGCCCGACACTTTGGTATTGCGAGTTTTCGAAGTCGTTGGCGAAAGGATCGTACGGAATCTGAAAGTAGTCGCGGCGAGCGGAAGTCATCAGGCGAAGTTGGTTGGAGGGATCGACGTTATAAATGAACGAGCCGAATCCGCCTACGCCGTTGACGGCGTCATGAACCACCTGCGGAACGGGCGGCTGCAAGCCGAGATTGCTCCGGTTCGCGTTAACGCTGGCGTAGTAGGCGAAGCGGTCGGTGTGGCTGCCGAAGCTCAGAGCATCGTTGGTCTGGTAGAAATTGCCTGCGCTCACGACGAGTTCGGCTTGGTTGTTGCGTTCGAAGCCGGTGCGCGGAACGACGTTGAAGACGCCATAAGTGCGGTCACCGAACTCGGCCGAATAGCTGCCCCGGTTGACCTCGACATAGTCCATGTCTTTCGGGTCGAACTGCGCGCCCAGGTTTTGCGCGATAGCCGTGTTAATCACGGGGATGCCATCGAGCAGCCATGTGGTCTGGTGACCGCCGCGCATGTGCAGCATGTCGTGGGTCACGTAGGCTCCGGGGACGTAGTCGGTGATCATCGAAAGGCTGTTGGTCCGGTCGGCGCCAGGGGTGCGTTGGATGTCGGTGCGGCTGAGCATCGTGATCGGGGTGAAGCTATCGGTGGGCGCCACCGCGGGTGTGCCTGAGACAGTGACCTTTTCATTGGCAGCAGCCACTTGCAGTAGGAAATGAACGACTGGAACAGATCCCGAGTTGACGATGACATTCTGGGAAATTTGCGCGAAGCCTTTGCTGGCGACGCTGACAGAGTATTCGCCAAGCGGGACGGCGTTGAGTTGGAATTCTCCGTTGGCGTCGGTGGTAGCGCTCTTGGCCCACTCCGAACTTCTGGACCTGAGCATAACCATGGCGTTCTGAATAGGACGGTGTTGGGGATCGTGGACGACGCCACGTACCGCGCCATATTCGTTGGCGAAAGCGGCGGATGAAACGAGCAGAACGGCAGAAATCAGAATGAGTTGGAAGCGTTTCATTGTCTCCTCTTCGACTTTTTAGTGACGGCGGAGGTGAGCGCCATGACGTGCCAGGCGCAGACGCAAGTTCGCCTACAAAGTTCGCTAGTTTGAGTGCTTGAGTTGAGAACTAGCTGCGAGGAGGAGCGCGAGCCGAATCGGGGCCCGCTAAGAATTCGGAAGCCTGGGGGGCAATCGCCGCGTGAGACGCTGGCTGAATATGGAGTCCGACAAACGAGAGGCGGTTTTTAGCGGGGCGCGCCCACTCGGGCATCTTCGAGTTGCGGCAGCAATCACAATGTTGGCCGCAGCAGCAGTCGAGAGAGCGGAAGGAAGTTTCCTGAGAAGCCGGTGATGCCGAGGCTTGCGATTCGGGCGTGCCGTGAGCTTGCGCCGCGCCGTGGTGACAGTGCATGGCAGGCGCGGCGGCAGGCGAGGCCGCGAGCGGCCGTCGCATGCAATGCATCGGCGCAGGCGAAGCGAGGCGCGCGAGCGCCAGCGGCCCGGCGGCCGGGACGTGCATCACCAGTAGCAGAAATCTCGCAGTCCAACGATGCATGGTTGTCAGGTTTCCCGCACCTGACAGAGAGTACGATCCGAAGCCCACATCGGATGGCGAAGATCATAGCAGCGGGCAGTGGTTTGTGGCCAGTGGGCAGTCGCCCCAGCAGCCAGTATCCAGTTGCCAGTAGTGAGTGCGGAGAGGAACTCCTCGCTGGCCACAAGGCCCGGCCCCTTCTTTGCTGACAACTGGCAACTGGGTCCTGGCAACTGTTTCTCCTGTACCATTTCCTCGATGCACGAACGGGCGGACCGACTGCTGAAAATAATTCGAAAACAGGAGTTCATGCGCGCCGGTGACCGCGTGGCCGTGGCGGTTTCTGGCGGCGCCGATTCGGTGGCGCTGCTGCTGCTTCTCCTCGAGTTGCGGAGTGAACTCGGGATTGTGCTCTCGGTTGCGCATGTCAACCATAGGCTGCGGGGAGCCGAGTCGGACAAGGACGAGCAGTTTGTAGCGAAGCTGGCGGCAAAGCAGGGGTTGGAATTTGAGACTCGCATGGCTTTTGTGGAGCGACAAGGGGCCGGAATTGAGAGCGCAGCTCGCCAGTTGCGCTACGAGTATTTCCAGGAACTGGCGCGTGCGGGCCGCGCGATAAAAATTGCAACGGCGCACACGCTCGACGACCAGGCAGAAACGGTGCTGCTCCGCATGTTTCGGGGCACCGGCATTCGCGGGCTTGCGGGAATTCTTCCCCGGCTGCGACTGGAAAGCGAAGGCCGCGCCTGCGGGGAAGTCGTGCGCCCACTGCTCGGCTTCAGGCGCACGGAGTTGCGAGAATACTTGCGGGCGCGAGGGCAGGATTGGCGCGAGGATTCATCGAACCAGGATATGACGTTCCTGAGGAATCGGGCCCGGCAGCGCCTGATGCCGGTAATCATCGAGGAATTTGGTGGGGCGGCGATCGAGCACATGGCGGAACTTGCGGAGATTGCGCGGGCGGAAGAAGAACAGTGGACAGAGCTCGCAGCGGCTCATTCTTCATTGGGTGCTGTGTCAACCATTCGAGTTGAGCAGTTGCTTGAACTCCCCTTGGCCGCCGCACGCCGGACCGTGCGTGCGTGGATTGAGAGGAACGCTCCTGAAACAAGCATCTCCTTCCGGTTGATCGAGGAGATTCTGGACTTGGCGCGCGGGGCGGCCGGAAGGAAACTCGAATTGCCGGGCCAGCCTACGGGCGCAAATGATGGCTCGATGTCAGCTCGCCCGAAAGTCTCGCTTTCCAGCACTGCCCGGCTGCGGCTCGTGCGGCGCGCACGAAACGAACTAGTCCTTGAGACGCCATCTGTCAACGCGCAGGACTATGAATACGTGTTAGCCGTGCCCGGAGAAGTTTCCGTTCCAGGTTTGAGAACGCGGTTCGTGGCGGAAACCGTAGACGTGGCCAAAGTGCCTGCACCACATCGCCAGGAGTTGCTCGATCCCGCACGGCTGGAAGGCAAAGTTGTGATTCGCAACTGGCGCGCTGGAGATCGATTTTGGCCCGCTCACTCGAAGCAGGAAAGGAAAGTAAAGGAATTGCTTGGCGATCGGCGCGCAACCGGCGAAGAGAAAAAGCTGTGGCCCGTCGCTTTTTGCCGAGGCGAACTGGTGTGGATGAAAGGATTTGCGGTTCCGAAAGCATGGAACGCGAACTCCGGGAAGGCGATCTGGATTCGCGAGATCACTCATTAAACATGAGCATGGAGCGTGGACGGTATTGCCTCTCACCTCGTTGGTTGTCCCCGAAGGGCGGCGAACACCTGGCGGACCTGCGTTTCGGTAGCTTCGAGCGAGCCGGAGTTGTCGATCACGAAATCGGCGGCTTTGACCTTTTCTTCGTCGCGAATTTGTGCCGCCATGCGCCGCGCGACTTCCGCGCGTGCGTCGGCTTCCGAGATTCCCTGCCGCCGGGCGAAGCGCTGGACGCGCTGCTCGGGCTCGCAGGTTACAACAATTAAATAGTCGAAGCGATCGGCAGTGTGCGCTTCGAGGATCAGGGCCGCTTCCACGATGGCAATGGCGTTCGGGTCGCGTGCGCTGATGTCGTCCATCCATTCATTTTCGTGGCGGATGACCGCCGGATGAACGATGGCATTGAGTTCCTGCACTCGAGGCTGGGCCGGCGAGCCCGGCCGTCCAAAGGCGGCCTCGGCCAGCTTGGAGCGATTGATGGTGCGGTCGGAATTGAGGATGGAGGAGCCGAAGCGGTGAACGATTTCCTCGTAGACGGGACGGCCCGGCTCCATGAGCCAGTGCGCGATGGCATCGGCCTGAATGAGGTGCGCTCCGAGTTTGACAAACATTTCGCCGGCGGCGGATTTGCCGCTGGCGATGCCTCCGGTTAGGCCGAGCTTGAGCAAGGGCACCTCGCGGTTGAGAATTTACCATGAGCAAGGACAGGTCAGAGGTCAGAGGTTAGAGGTCAGAAGTGAAAACCAAACTAGGAGTTCGAAGTCAGGTGAGACAAAACGAAGTCTGATGGTTCTTAACTTCTGCAATCTGACCTCTAACCTCTGACCTCTATTAGCGCGTCAGCGCGGGGATGCGGGTCCCCCTCCGCAGCTTCGCCGCCTTCACCGTATTGGCCATCAGCATGGCGATCGTGAGCGGGCCAACGCCTCCCGGCACCGGCGTGATTGCTCCCGCAACTTCCGCCACCTCAGGATGCACATCGCCGACGAGCGTCGACCCCTTGGCAAGGAAAGTTTCCAGGCGCTTGGCGTTTCCGGAAAAGAAGCGGTCGAAGTCGGCGCGCTCGGTCACCTTATTAATGCCGACGTCGATGACGGTGGCTCCGGGCTTGACGAAGTCCCGCGTGACCATGCCAGCGCGGCCGATGGCCGCGACCAGGATATCGGCGCGGCGGCAGACTGCAGGCAGGTCGCGGGTCTTCGAATGGCAAACGGTAACGGTCGCGTTCTGGTTGAGCAGAAGCATGGCGACGGGCTTTCCAACAATATCGCTGCGGCCGACGACCACGGCTTCCTGACCCGCCACGGGAATGTTGCTGCGGCGCAGGATTTCCATCACGCCGGCAGGAGTGCAGGGAATGAGCCCGGGCCGCTGCGTCGAGAGGTAGCCCACGTTCATCGGATGAAACCCGTCGACATCCTTGGCGGGGTCGACGGCGAGTAGAACTTTCTTCGAGTCCACTTGGGCCGGCAGGGGTAACTGCACGAGGATGCCGTCGATTTCGTCGCGCTGGTTGAGCGCGTCGATCAACGCGAGGAGTTCGCCAGTGGAAATGGATTCCGCCGGAGTGTGCTGTTCGCTGTAGAGCCCGACCTCCTTCGAGCTTTTAACCTTGCCGCGCACATAAACTTCGGACGCCGAGTTATTCCCGACCAGGATAACCGCGAGACCGGGGCGAATGCCGGAGGCGGCAAGGGTTTGCACTTCGGCGGCAACCTCCGCGCGGATTTCGCTGGCCAACTTGGTGCCGTCAAGAATCTGGGCTGGCATTCCACCTCTCTTTGGACCGTCGAGAAATTGAAAGTGGATTCTATCGCATCGTCCGTTGTGAACATGGGGCTGGTGGTTGGAAACGGCCAGAATGGTGGCTGTGTTCGGCCACGGAGGCTCGATCGGAGCTACAATGTCAGCGCGATGATTCCGCAGGATTTGCTCGAGATGCTGGTGTGCCCCGTTTGCAAGGAGCCCGTACTCCTGACGCAGAATGGGACTGGCCTAAAATGCGGCAAATGCTTGCGGGTATATCCGATCCAGGACGACATTCCCATCATGCTCATTGACACTGCGACCATCGAACCCCACTGAAGTGCCATGACAATGTTCAGTTTTTGTTCCGCGACAGAACGACACATTGTGTCAATTTGGCCTTAGTAATCGACAGCCGCATCCCCTCCTCCGCTGTGGAAACCGGCCGCAACCTTTAGCAAAAGCTTGGGTTCTAGGTGGTAGTAGCATCGAAAATACCGTATGCACGGGGTACTGAAGTTACGGCATTTCGATTGCATGCAACAAAGCGGGTTGCCGATGAGTCTAATGGAGAAAGCGGGACGGAAGGTGAGGATGGCCATGAAAGACAGGTTCACGGTAACGGAGCTGTCAGCCTTGCGCAACGATCTGCTGCAGAGCGGCATGGTGGACTCGCGCGAAGCAGCGGAGGTGTTGCAGGTTTTCTTAATGGGCCGTGGATACGGCGTCTCGCCGGAAGCGGCCATTGACGCTGCAGGCCGGGTCGAGATGGCCGGCTGCGCTTTACCGGTGCTCGAGCGGGAATTGGAAGGACTGGCGCTGGTGATGTAACAACACGCTCCCGCCGCGTGAGCGCAGCGGCGAGCGATTTGGTTTTGGAACGGAAAGTTCGACAACACGACGTTAAACGGAAGCTGTCCCGTCAATCGGGTAGTTTCCCAGTACGAAGAGCCGGGCGAAACTGCCCGGCCTTTTGTTTTTCTCGAGTGGTGCTGCCAGCGGGACTCGACAATACCACGTTCTTTTCAAAGATTCTCCACCGCCCGCTGCAGATCGCGCGCGATTGCTGCCGGACCGTACCCGGGTTCAAACCGCAGCGGCTTTCCGATGCGCACGACAATTCTCCCCGGCGGTGCGAATTTCCTGCCAGCTTTCTTGGTTTCGAACAATCCATCGATTCGCATGGGCAAAATCGGGACGCGCAGGTTGTTGGCGAGTAAACCGACACCGGTGCGAAACGGGCGTAGCTTGCCGTCCTCGGTGTGCCGGCCCTCGGGAAAAACAAGCACGCTGTATCCGCGGTCGACCGCCTCTCCCGCATAAGCAAAACTCTTGCGGAAGCCAGCCTCCCGCGGCAGTGGGAACAGATTCAGGAGCGTTACACCAAGCATCCACTGTAGGCGGTCATAGGTCTGAAAGATCCAACCACGAGTCGGAGCGGGCGCGCGCAGAGCTTCCAGCGTTTCTCCACCGGTCGCGGTAGCGAGTCGGTGCCGGATTCGCGCAGGCAGAACAGTTTGGATGAAGCCGACATCCACATCCGCGACGTGATTAGAAATCACCAGCAGCGGCCCGTCCACGCCGCTCAGGTTTTCGCGCCCAACCACGCGCGGCCAGCCGAGCAGAAACACTGCCGGTCTCACCAGCAGGTAGTGCGCTGCAAGCCGGAGCCCGGTCGCCGGCCAGCGCAAGGTCCAGCGCGGATAGTGAAACTTCTGCCGCTCGCCGCGCTCGCGATGGAGAAGCTTGTCGAGATCGGCCACCGTAGCCAGATTCGAAAACTTCGTCTCGCTCAAATCCACCTGATAGCGATCCTCAAGCGCTCCCAGCAATTCGACGCGCTCCAGCGAACTCAGCCCCAGGTCGTTTTCCAGGTCAGCATCCGGACCGAGCTTCGGCACGGAGCGCCCCGTGACTCGCATAAGCAACTCTGCGAGCGGACTGACCGCGGAGTCACGGCCTTCACCAGCGCTCCCGCTCATGCTGGCTATCACCGCATCGCGAATCACATTGCGCCGCGGTTTCCCAGTTGACGTACGCGGAAAATCCTCTTCCGGCCAGACGAACCAGCTCCGCATGCGCTGATATTCCGCCAATCTGTCGTTAGCCCGCGCGACCGTGGTCTTAACGTCAGCTTTTGGATCTCGCGGAACAAGGACAGCACACGGTTCCGCGTTGCCGCCGCGATCGATGCCAATGACCACGCAATCGCATGTTTCGGGCTGCAAGCGTAAAGCCTCCTCCAGATCCTGCGGGTAGACGTTCATTCCGGCCGGGGTGACGATGACTTCTTTCTTGCGTCCTTTGAAGAACAAATTGCCTTCGGGGTCGAGTTGACCGAGGTCGCCAGTCGCATACCATCCTTCGTTCCCAGCGACCGGAACCAGTTCGCGTCCGTTCCAGTAGCCGCTGGCGACCCCCGACCCACGCACCAGGATTTCGCCATCTTCCGCCAACTTGACTTCTCGCCCGGGCAGCACCTTGCCAATCGAGCCGCGGCTGGTGTGGAAAGGGTGATTCAGGCTGATCAGCGAAGTGGTTTCTGTAAGGCCGTAGCCCTGCACGACGGCATAGCCAAGGCGGTGCCAGAATTCTTCGGTTTCGTGCTCGAGCGCGGCGCCCCCGCTGATGATGGCCCAGAACTTCCATCCAAA
>PLHN01000283.1 GCA_003139975.1 Acidobacteriaceae bacterium | reverse complement strand
TGCTCTACTACATCACCGACCGCTCCCAATTTCCTGGCGACGAGCCCGCTCGCAGGCGCGCCCTCCTCGACAAAATCGTCGAGGCCGCACGCGCCGGCGTCGACTACATTCAGCTTCGGGAAAAAGACCTGAGCGCTCGGGATTTGGAGCAACTGGCTTGCGAAGCCGCGCGTCTGTTCGGGCACTTGAAGACTGAGCACCGGGAATTGAGAACTCGCCTCCTAATCAACTCCCGCACAGACATAGCCCTGGCCGCCGCCGCCGACGGTGTTCACCTGCGTGCCGACGACATCGCGCCGTCCGATCTGCGCGAAATCTGGAAAGCGTGTGGCGAGGAAGCCCCCGCCCGCGAAGCAGCGCGCATCATCGCCGTCTCCTGCCACAGTCCAGCAGATGTTCGCCGCGCCGAATCCAACGGCGCCGATTTAGCGGTCTTCGCTCCCGTCTTTGAAAAAAGAGATCGGCCAGATACGATCGCGGCGGGCCTCGCCACCCTGCGCGAGGTCTGCCGGGCGAACCTTCCCGTATTTGCCTTAGGCGGAGTGACACTGCAAAACGCCCAATCCTGCCTAGAAGCCGGTGCTGCTGGTGTGGCCGGCATTCGCCTCTTCCAGGAGAATAAAATCAGCGAAGTAGTGCGCGCGTTGTGCGCCCTCTGATTTATGGATCAAGCGACGCTCCTTCCACCCGCCGCCGAACAACTGAGGCCGTCGCTCGTTCCTATTCCGGCAGGCTGGTTCCTTATGGGGTATGGCTCGGGCCAGGACAACGAGAAGCCCGTGCACCGCGTCTGGATTGATGAGTTTCTTTTGGCCGCCTGTCAGGTCACAAACGCCGCCTACGCGTGTTTCGTCAAGACAACCGGATCAGCGCCACCTCCGTTCTGGAACGATGCGCACCTCAATCAGCCCGAACAGCCCGTTGTCGGAGTGTCGTGGTTCGAGGCGACTTCCTTTTGCGCGTGGCTGAAGACCGTTACAGGGAAAACTTTTCGACTGCCGGCCGAGGCGGAATGGGAGCGGGCGGCCCGCGGCGGACTTGAAAGCGCGCTGTTCCCCTGGGGCGACGCGCCTCCACAGTCGTTGCCGGATTATGCTGCTCGCTGCGCCGCGCATTGGAAAACACGCCCCGCGCCCGTTGGCCGCGCCGAACCCAACGGATACGGCCTCTACAACATGTGCGACAACGTGCACGAGTGGTGCAGCGACTGGTACTCACCGAATTACTATGAGGTCTCGCCAGATCGCAATCCGCGCGGGCCGGAATCGGGCCTGCGTCGCGCCTCTCGCGGAGGCTCCTGGCGCCACCACATCAAGATGTCGCGTTGCGCCGCCCGCTCAAGTATTCCTCCCGAGTTTCAATATGCCGACTACGGATTCAGAGTCGCCTGCGAAGTACAATTGCGGGTCAGAACGTAAGGTCAGAGGTTAGAGGTCAGATTGCAAAGGTAAGAGCCTCCTGTAAAAGAAGAACTGCCGAAAGCTGGGGCTTTTCACCTCTGCAATCTGACCTCTGACCTCTGCAGTAGAATTTCTTATGGCCGACCTTGCCGCCCACTACCTCGACGAAATCCGCCGCCAGTTGCGCGGCCACAAGCGCATGGCCGAATCAGCCATGGCACAACTCGAAGACAAAGACTTCTTTACCACGCTTGATCCAGAATCGAATTCCATCGCCGTCCTCGTCAACCACATCGCCGGCAACGCCCGCTCCCGCTTCACTGACTTTCTGACCTCCGACGGCGAAAAGCCCGACCGCTTCCGCGACCGCGAATTCGAAATCTCCACCACCACCGCTCGCGGAGAGGTTATGCGCTGGTGGGAAGAGGGCTGGGCACAGATTTTCTCTACGCTCGACTCGCTCAAGCCGGAAGATGTGTACCGCACGGTGACGATTCGCCAGGAGCCGCACACCGTTCTGCAGGCCCTAAACCGCGCCCTCGCCCACTACGCCCAACACATCGGCCAGATCGTGTTCCTAGCCAAGCACCTGCGCTCTGAGCAGTGGAAAACGTTAAGCATCCCGCGCGGCAAATCCGAAGACTACAAAACCGCGCCCCCGAAAACGCATTCCCGCGAAATGCACAAACCCTGATTTAAGCGTTTGGGCGCAGCGCTAACGCCACCCGCCCCTGAACGCAATTGCACACTCAGGACACGTTGCGCCAATCCAGGATCACCTTTCCCGCGTCGCCGGTTTCCATGGCTTTCAAACCTTGCTCAAAATCTCGATAGGAAAACCGGTGCGTGATGACGGGAGTGATGTCGAGGCCGGACTCGAGCATCACCGTCATCTTGTACCAGGTTTCATACATCTCGCGTCCGTAGATGCCTTTGATGGTCAGCATATTGAAGATCACGCTGTGCCAGTCGATCGGCATTTCAGAGGAAGGAATGCCGAGCATGGCAATCTTCGCTCCATGGCTCATGTTCGCGATCATTTCGCGTAAGGCGGCAGGGGAACCCGACATCTCGAGGCCAACATCGAATCCCTCTTGCATGCCAAGCTGCTTTTGCACTTCACGGATTGGCGTTTTTCGTGGATCGACGGCCAGCGTAACGCCCATTTTTTCCGCGAGTGCCAAGCGAACCGGATTCAGATCGCTGATGACCACGTAGCGGGCACCGGCGTGCCGCACGACCGCAGCAGCCATCAGGCCAATGGGCCCGGCGCCCGTGATTAATACATCCTCTCCCAGCACTGGGAACGACAATGCCGTGTGCACCGCGTTGCCGAAGGGATCGAAAATCGATGCGATCTCCGGGTTGATCTTGGGATTGTGTTTCCAGATGTTGCTCATGGGAAGAACGATGTATTCGGCGAAGGCGCCGGGGCGATTCACTCCCACTCCCTTGGTATGCGCGCACAAATGCCGGCGGCCCGCCAGACAGTTTCGGCAACGCCCGCAAGTTACATGCCCTTCTCCGCTGACGAGTTCGCCGACTCGATAATCGGCGACGTTGCTCCCGATCTCGACGATTTCTCCGACGAATTCGTGGCCGATGACGAGCGGGACGGGGATGGTGGCCTTCGCCCAATCGTCCCATTGGTAGATATGGAGGTCGGTTCCGCAGATTCCAGTAAGAGATACGCGAATTTTTACGTCATTAATGCCGATTTCCGGCTCCGGAACTTCCTCCAGCCAGAGCCCGGGCTCACGCCGGCTTTTCACTAATGCCTTCATAGGTTCCTTCCTTATCCTTTCGCGCGCGTGCCCGGCTTTCCCGGACACACGTGCCAAGCCTTCGACTGCCTGACGGACATCCTTTTCGGGGTTTCCTCTATCGTTGTAACACCAAGCCGGTATCGCAGTGAAGGGCACGAGTATGAAACGGGCTTCCATCGGTCGATCCTCGGCTGATATGTCGATTTCCGCCGGGAGAGCATAGGAGTTGCCCTTTCGGATATCGCCGCGAGCTAATCTGTCAACTGATCCTTTGACTTGGTAAACTTTAACTAGCCGCGCGGAGGGATGTGTGAGCGGTTGAAACAGTCGGTCTTGAAAACCGATGTACGGGAAACCGTACCGGGGGTTCGAATCCCTCTCCCTCCGCCATACAGGTTGCACACGGCCGGATACACCCTCCCTGATTGCGCTGATGTGGCGTGGACGCAACCTACAACTGTTGTTTATCGGATTGATCGCGGTCTCGGCGTTTGTCGTCCAAACGGGGCTTCGCGGGCTTGGCCGGAAAGCGCGGTTGCCGTCACAGCTGGCAGGTGCGATTGGCTTGACTGCCACCTCGCCGGCCGCTTACTACCTCGAACCGGGACATCTCGGGTCGCGTGGGCTTGTTTTGTGGTTGGCAAATTGGCTGTTCGCGTGGAACCAGATCCACTTCGTTCAGTTGCGCATCCACGCGGGGCGGGCCGGCACGTTCGCGCAGAAGTCTGTTCGGGGCAAATTTTTCTTCTTCACCCAAGTCGCGCTGTGTGTCGTGCTTGCACTCGCGGCGGCTGGCCGGGTGACTCCGCTGCTGGTTATTATCGCTTTTCTTCCGGCTCTTTTTCGGGGAACACGATGGTTCTTTCGGCCGCCGGAACCACTGGATGTGAAGAAACTAGGTTGGTCGGAACTGAAACAGGGAGCGGCGTTCGGAATTCTCCTCGCGCTCGCCTTCATCTTCCGATAGTTCGCAGCGGAAATTCGTGGCGGCTTCAGCAATCCGCGGTCTCGAATGCCGTGCGCAGAAAACTGGCCAGGTGCCAGCCATCCATGTATTTATATGGAGTCTCGCCCATCGTGTAGTGTCCGCAAGGCAGCACAACGACCTTGTGATCGAGCTTGTGCCTGGCAAACTCGGCCACAATCTGCTCAGAAAACTTGGGCAGGAACGTCAGGTCGTACTTCGCATAAATGACGAGCGAACGCCGCGGCCAGCGCGAGAACTTATCGAAGTAGACGGCCGGGCTGACCGCGCGCCACACGCGCCGCAGGTCTTCCTCGCCTATCGACGACTCCAGCCCCTGACGGATGTGCCGCGTCGATTGCCCGTGCCAGACGACGTCGGAAAAGTATGTCGAGGCGTGATTGAAGGCCGCGATGCGAATTCGCGGATCGTGCGCCGTCGCAATGAATGCGTAGCACGATCCCAGGCTCGTGCCGACAATGCCGAGGCGGTTGTAGCCCTGCGCCTCCAGCCAGTCAAGGCAGCAGCGCACATCGATTACACCTTGCCGCGTGGCATCGAGCGTGCGCCCGATGTTTGCGGAGACGGCGTAGTCGGCGCGGTCAATCTCCGGAGGACGGCGGATGTCGTGATAGGGCATGCTGATGCGCAGGACGGCAATGCCCAGCCAGTTCAGCACCTGACAAAGGCTGGCGTAATGGAACGCGTCGGAGTTCCAGTGTGGCAGAAGCACAACCGCGCGGCGTCCGCGGGCCGGGAACCAACGCGCGTTGGCCAGGTTGTTTTCTGGATACGGGCTTTCGACCGGCGAGGTGAAGCGCAGAAAGTCGGCGTAGGTGCCGCGAACTTTTTCTTCCAACTTCGGGTCGGGAATTTCGCGCGTGCTGAAGACTTTTATCTCGCGCCGCTCCAGGCGGAAATCCGTGGGCGTGCTGTAGGAATAAAAGTCGTCGCTGGTCTTGATGATGCGGTCGTTGAAGCGTGAAAAATATTCGAGAAGAGCGCGCGAGTCGGTGGACGCGGGGCCGCCATTCCGCTCCGGCCAATTGCGGGTCCATTCCAGGCCCCAGTCGAGCGGACGCACCACGCGGTTGTTGTCCACCGACGTGAGGCGGGTTTCCCACTCGTACATCCAACGGTCGTAACGAGATGACATGAGTCTACGAACCTTATAGCAAAGTAAATTGGGAACGATATGTGATATCGCAGCCAGTGGGGCGGAAGGCTGTTTGAAACGCGAAAGTTCTGGCTTGAACTCGCAAGAGCGCAAAGTGTCAGTGACGCGCCGACAGGATGTGCAGGATCTGCTGCAACTCATTCCGCAGATAGGCGACGTTGGTTGTCGCACTCATCGGGAAGGGCAGCGCCGATTGGTTGCGCTCCGTTTTTGTATCCTCGCGAAGCTGCACGCGCGCGCCGGCGATAGTGAAACCGTCTTCGTAAAGCAGTTTCTTGATCCGCACCACCGACTCCACGTCGCGCTTGCGGTACATCCGCTGGCCGGTGCTGCTTTTTACCGGCTTGAGCTGCGGAAACTCCGTTTCCCAGAAACGCAGCACATAGGCCGGAAGGCGGCAGAGCCGAGCCACTTCGCCGATGCGGAAGTAGAGCTTATCCGGAATAATGACGTCAGCGTTCCGAGCTGATCTTCTCGACGCTTTTTTCCGTAGAGTCATAGCGGCCGTTTTCATTGCTCCCTGTATAGCCGTTTCTAGCATGAGCCGCGTCGCCGCGACAACCCCAAAAGTGCAGCGTTGCCCGTCCCGCGCACCTTTCCCCGCAACCCTTCTAACAGGGCCGCGATACGGTGCGCATCAATTCTCTGAGAGGATTCATTGTGAACATTCTATCTTGCGCGACATCTTTTCATTCTCGGCGGCGGCGCTTTTTGCGAGGCCGACAACGCTGATGCCGAATCCCGCTGCCATGGCGGCGACCAGCACGGCTAATGTGGCCCGGGAGATTCCTCCCTTGGCAAGAAACACAAACCAGCGATCCCAGCCCAGGCCAAGCCGGGCCGGCTCGGTGCTGGAGAGATACTTGAAGAAAAGATGAACCTGTCCCGCAAGCGAGTAACCGAGGCGGTAGGTCCAATTGGCATCGTAGTAATGGCCGCGCGGAGCCTGGTCTTCCATGAAACTCGTCGCGAGCGAGATGCCTTGCACCAGCGCGCCTGCGACCAGCAGCACGACGGACAGTACCTTGATGCGTGCGCCTGCGTTGGCCAGAACCGGGCCCAGGCCCAGGCAGAGCAGCACCAGCGCCGGAACCACGTATCTCGGGCCTACACAATATCCGCCCTCCCATTGCGAGTACTTGGCGAAGAAGAAAAGGTTGGCGAGCGGAAGCAGAATGGCGATGGTCGCCAGGCCGCGGTCACGGCGCCAGAGCGCGCCGAGGCCGATCAGCGCAAGGATGATTGGCGGCGCAAAAAGGAATGCCGATTTGCCCGGAGAGAACAGGAATCCATAGAGCCCTTTGAGGATGGGCGTCTCGAAACGGTTCAGCCGCTTGGCACCTTCGGCGGCGGCGGGATAGCCGAAGGCAAACGGGCTACCGAAAAGCAGCGCATTGTGCGCCAGCAGGATTGCCACTCCGACCGTCGATGCCGCGCAGAGCGCGAACGCGGCGGGGGCGCCGCGCCCTCGTGCTTCTCCATTCTTCATCATGACGGCCACGGCAAAGACCGCGACCGCAATCACGTTCGTCGGGCGTACAAGCGTGGCCAGGCCGAGGATCAGTCCGGCGATGGCTGCTGTGGGTAGCGAGATGGGCTTACCATTCTGCAGGTCTTCAGGATCGTTGTTTCTTGCGAACAGCAGCCAAGCCACACCCGTGAACATCGCCGCTGATAGCGGTTCGGAGAATAACCATGCTGAATAGGCAAAGATCGGCGTGGCGAGGCCGAGCATGGCCGTTGCCATCAGCGCGGCACGCAGCGGGCTGCCAATTCCAACCAGCAGCAGAAAGAAAAATGTCACTGCCAACGAGGAAAACGTGGCGCTGCTCAGGCAGGAGGTGAAGGCCACCACCAGGTCGGTGTCTTCGGGAGGAACGCCGGGCATGCGCGCCAGCACATACTGCCCCAGCGCATACCACGGCATGCACAGAAGCGCTTGCCCCGGCGGATAGGCCGCGCGTGGCTGACCATGCACGTCTGGCCGGCCGTAAAAGTTATGAAGCGCGACGGCCTGTGGCACCGCCGTCGTCCCGTGCAGCACCAGGCTTTCGGTGGTGTAAAGAGTGTTGTACTCGTCGGACGTGCGCACGCGTCCCGTGGAAGTCAGCAGGTAGAAGAACTGGAAGGTCGCGAAAAGCCAAAGAGCGAGATGGCGGTGGGAGGACGAAGGGGGATGTCCTTCACCGGAAATCGACAATGGGCTGTTAGCAGTCTGCAAGGCCGATTCGATCCTACCAATTTGGCTTCGACACGTGCTCCGCGCGCATCCTCTCCGTTAATGGCTGACTCGGATGAGCAGCCGGGAAATGGGAACCAGCCCGCGAGATGGCAAGGCATTGTTTCTCAACCGTTTCAATGATTTACCGGAAGACGAAGATCTACGGCCTGCGCCTTGCGTCTTTTCTTAGCCTTCCCGCGTATCTATCGTTAGCATGAACGCGACGACCTGTTATTTCGTGAACGCGATGGCGGACGAAAACACCGGAATCGCTCGTGGACTCGAACGCCGCGATCCCGATCTGTTTGACCAGCTCATCGAGAAGTACCAGCACCGCCTTCTGCGCTATCTCGTGTCCCTGACCGGCCGCCGCGAACTGGCGGAGGACCTTTTTCAGGAGACGTGGATTCGCGTGCTCGAACGTGGCCACCAGTACGATGCGCGCCACGAGTTCAGCGCGTGGCTTTTCACGATCGCGCGCAACCTGGTCATTGATCACCTACGCCGCAAACAACCAGCCAGCCTCGATAGCATGGCCGACAACGACGATGCTCCCCCATTCGAGGTCCCCGCCGCCGGCCAACCCTCCGCCTTCGATGCGACGGTGCAACGCGAGCAGAACGCACAGATATCTGCCGGCATGGAGCGCATTGCGGCCGAATACCGGGAGGCCTTGGTGCTGCGTTTCCAGGAAGGGATGTCGCTCCAAGAGATTGCTCAGGTAACCGGGGCCCCGCTGGGCACAGTAAAGTCGCGGATCTATCGCGGCCTGAGCGCATTGGAACCGTGGTTGAAAGGAGCAAGCTTGTGAACACCGATCTTCATGAACGTGCGCGGCTGCTGGTCGCCCTGTCCGGTCCGGCGGAAATTTCGGGAACGGAACAAGCGTGGCTCGCGGTGCATCTGGAATCCTGCACGACTTGCCGCGAGTTTGCGAATAACTCGCGGGAAACGATTCGTTCGCTGCGCGCAATTCCGATCACGGCAGGCGCGAGCTTGGTATCAACGACACAGTTNNCAGTTGCGGGTGCGGCAGCGTGCGCAGGAGTTGCAGCTACGGCAAGAACGCTTGTGGGTGATCTCGATTTGCTCTGCGGCAGTGACGCTGTGTACCACCCTCACCACTTCCGTGATGTGGAGCGGACTGGCATGGGTCGGGCAAGTGACAAGGCTTTCTCCCCCGGTGTGGGAGATCCCCTTTGCGGTCCTCTGCTTCATGCCGGGGATTCTTGTGGGAATTCTCATGCTCGCCCGGGGGACGCATCTGGCGGATCGCAACGGCCCATACCGGGAGTAATCAGAAGATGGCAAACAGAAATGGTTTTGACGGGAACGGATTCGGGAGGTTGGTATGCCGGTAACAAATGAAAAATCGACGCGCTTTACGGACNNGCATTCCTCCTGGCGGCTCTCGCTTTTGTGGGAATGACCGCGTTGCTCGTCATCGTCACTCACGGGGACAAAACTGCTCCTCCGCCGGCAGTGATGGTATTGCTCGGAATCCTGGCGGGAACACTGATCGCGTGTTACATCCTGCTGATCGGGTACGTGAACCGCGATGCCGGCCGCCGCGGCATGAGCCGCGTTCTCTGGACCTTGCTTGCGATTTTTGTCCCAAACGCGCTTGGCATCGTCCTGTATTTCATTTTGCGGAAGCCGCGATTGCTAAACTGTCCGCAATGCCGCGCCGTCGTCGAACCCGGGTTTGGCTTCTGTCCGCGATGCCGCTATCGCTTGAGCCCAGTGTGCCCGCACTGCCAGCACGGCGTGAATCTAGGGGACAAGTTTTGTCCCTATTGCGGCGGCGATCTTGGAACTGGAATGAACGCGGCTTCCACGCAAGTTCCCATTCAGAAGTGAGGTTTTGATAATCCGGCGCCCAGCACCCCCGGACAAGAGTCCTCACTGCACGAAAGAGACCGCACTCCAAGCCTAAACGGAAAAGCCTCCCGAGAGGTGCTTCTCTCGGGAGGCTCTGGGGATTTCTGGACGAGCATCGTCCGCTTAGTGTTTCTTTTTCNNCTTGTGGTATGAGCAGCTGTCCTGACACAAGATATTGCCATGTGTATGTAATTTGTCAACAAGAAATTTCACATTTTCGTAACCTGCGGCCTCACAAGTGCCGCATTAGCGATTCCGGTTAGCCGTCGATTCCTTTGCGGCCGGCAACTTGTTCGCTTGCGAATCGCTGCTCATCATGCCCGGTCGTGCTTCGCAACTGCGGGTGCGCTCGCGAGCGTGTGCGATAATTTCAAAAGAAAATTTATGCCTGAACGAACTGTTTTCTGCGAAAAATTGAAACAGCAACTGCCCGGGCTTCCCGAGCCTCCTTTTGACAGCGCACTTGGCCAGAAAATCTACGAACACGTCTCGCAGCAGGCGTGGAATCAGTGGATGGAGTTCTGCAAGATGCTGCTTAACGAATACCGTCTGAACCCGGCGCGCAAGCAGGANNCCGCAGGCGCAGCAGTTCCTGGTGGAGCAGATGGAGCAGTTTTTCTTTGGCGAGGGCGCAGCCCCGCCGGAAGAATACGTCCCGCCGACTCACTGAGGGCGATTCCGTCAAAAGCGGGGCAGGACGGGCTGTTTGATGGCAGAACCTCGCGGTATCTGGTTATTCGCGCGATGCTGCCATCTGGTTACCGATGGGTTACCCGTTCCGTTTCGTAGTACCCAATTCATCACCTCGTAACAATCTTTCGAAACAATGAGAACGTGGATTCGTTTGCCGCTGAGAGACCATACGACACGTTGATTTTGTCGGACCTGCACCTCGGCGCCGCGATGAGCCGGGCGCGCGAGGCGCTCGACGTGTTGCAGCAGAATTCCTACCGCCGGCTCATCCTGCTAGGCGATATTTTCGCCGACCTGAATTTCGGCCGCCTCAAAAAAGAGCATTGGAAGTTCCTGGGTTACATCCGCAAACTCTCGAATCCCAAGCGGCGTATCGAAGTAGTTTGGGTGGAAGGCAATCACGACCACGGACTGGCTGAAATCATGTCGCACCTTGTGGGCGTGCGCGTGTACCAGGAGTATCAATGGAATTACCGGGGCTTGCGGCATATTGCCGTGCACGGGCACCAGTTCGACGGTTTTTCTGTCAGCAACGTGCACCTCAGCTACTGGGTCGGAACGCTCCTCTACCTCCACTTGCAGAAGTGGGACTCGAAAAATAAGGTGCTCACGCGTTTTCTCGACCGGCTGAACACCCGCTGGCTGCGCCTGTCGTCAAAGGTAGCGGCGGGCGCGATCGCCCACGCCCGTCACAATGAAGCCGCGCGCATTTTCTGCGGACACACTCATGCCGCTCTCCACACGAGCGAAAATGGAATCGATTATTACAATTGCGGCGCCTGGATCGACGAGCATCTAACGTACATCACGGTCGGCGAGGATGGAGTGCAAATTCATGAGTACGTCGCGCAACCTGTCGCCGGCGAGCAAGGCCTGCATGGTAGCAGCGGGCAGCATCCGAACGTGGACGACTCGGAGGGTGAATCCTCTGACGACGCAGAGTTTGGTAGTGAGTTCATCGAAGACAGCGAATACGAAAATATCGGCAGCTAACGGACCGTGGCCCGTCGGGTGAGAATGCGTAAGCTAACCATCGTTTTTCATCATGCCGGAGGCGGTCACCGCAATGCCGCTGAGGCGCTACGAAGCACACTCACCGCGCAGAACCATCCCTGGGACGTCGAACTTCTCGATATTCAGCAATTACTCGATCAGCTCGACTTGATGCGCCGTTTCACTGGCATTCGAATTCAGGACATCTATAACCAGATCCTGCGCCGAGGCTGGACGCGCTTCACGCCGCAGCTCCTCAAAATTCTCCTGGCCACAATTCGCCTCTACCACGCGCCTATCGAGAAAGTTCTGCGCACGTACTGGGACGAACGTCCAACGGACATGGTCATGTCAGTGATCCCGCACTTCAATCGGGAGATCGCGGATAGCCTCGAACAAAACGGACAGAAACACTGGCCGTTCGTTACGGTGATTACCGATCTGGCCGATTATCCGCCGCATTTCTGGATTGAGCGCGAGAGTGAATACATCATCGTCGGCACAGCGCGCGCGCGTTCACAAGCGTTAGCAATAGGACATGCCGCGGACCAAGTCTTTCTGACGTCGGGCATGGTTTTGAAGCCGAAATTCTATGAGCAGGAGTCGTTCGAAATGACGGCTGCGGCTCGTGACGCCGAACGTGAGCGACTGGGGCTGGAACGCGACTGCCGAACTGGAATTGTCTTGTTCGGAGGACACGGATCGAACGTTATGGTCGACATTGTCAGGCGGATTGATCAGAGTGGCGCGGACGTTCAACTGATCCTGATTTGCGGGCATAACCAGAAGCTCGAGGCCGAAATCAAGGCGCTCCGAACACGCAAGCCGAAGTTAGTTCTGGGGTTCACGCAAAATGTGGAACACTACATGGGACTCTCCGATTTCTTCATCGGGAAACCGGGTCCGGGATCGATCAGCGAAGCGCTGCAGTTCCATTTGCCGGTGCTTGTCGAGTGCAACAACAAGACGCTCCCGCAGGAGCGTTACAACGCGGAATGGGTCCTGGAAAATGGATTCGGAATCGTCGTGCCGACTTTTCGTGAAATTGCGCTCGCAGTCGAGCGGCTGATCGAGCCTTCCGTGTTCGACGAATTTTGTCGCAAAACCAACACTTACTCGAATCGCGCACTCTTTGAAGTCGCTGAAATTCTTGAAACTTGCTACCAGCGCACAAACCCGGACAAGACGGCGCAAACTCAGCCGGTCTGACGATCGGCTGAGCTCTCGTCTTAGCTCGCTCAGAAATGAACCGCTACTCCCGTCGAAAAGCGCACACCATTCTGCGTCGCGCCATAGAAACGGGTTGTCACCCAGTGGAGCTGGCCGCGAATGGCGAGCGGTCCGGCCACGCGGTAATCGAGGCCTCCGCCGACTGCGTTGGCGAATGAAGTGTTCGAGTCGGAGATTCCGTTGCTGCGGCTGACGTGGCTTCCGCCGATCAGGAATTCCGCGAACGGGCGAAAGCGCTCGACCTGCACCGAAACTCGCGGCCCGAACAGGAAGTTGTGCTCGGCCACATTCGCGCTGAAGCCAGGATAGCTGCGGGAACCGTAGTGACCGTCGATGTCTGTGACGAGTCCGATCCAGGGCAAGAACTTGCCTTCCAGCGATGCGTCCCAGCCGTTGAGGCTGCCGCGGTCTCCCTGCGAGATCGCGGTGTTGTCATAGGAATAGCCGAAGAAGACATTCCCTTTTGTTGGAATCTGCGCAGAAGCAATTTCTGTGAGGAATGTTAGAAGAGCAAGAGTCGGGAAAAGGAAAACAAAAATTCGTGGATTGCGCATTCGTCCTCCGTGACCAACAAGTGTAGAAACACATTGGATGAGAATAGATGCGCTCGACGCTGAACTTTTTGTCTCCAAGGCCGACGAAGATCGGTTAGCTCTTGGGCTCAGTCCCCGGCGATATTCGCTCCGGCGGTAAGGGGCAACCCCTCCACGGGCAGCAGCTGATTTTTCTGCTTCCGGGGGTACCCCCTCCCCCTTACAATTGTCTATTAGAATCATAGACTTAGGTGGATGGCCCACCCCTTCCATGACCTTTGAACCCTTTTCCACCGAGGCTGCCCCACCCTTCGCGGTGTTCGAAGGGTGGGTTCCACCGCAGCTAAGCTCGCGCACATGACTCGCAGTCCCATCTCTTGCCCATGCGACTTCCAGCCCCGTTTATAAAATAATCAACAGGCTTTTGCCGGCGCTCTTCGCTCCATTCAATTGATTCAACGGGCCTTCGACCAATAAACCTGCAAGAACATCCCCTTCGAATTGCCTCTTGACAGGCATGATATATGGAACTTCTCTCTTGGCTCGCCGCCATCGCCGTCTCGTCCTATCCTACTGATTCCATGACCCATGCCGCGTCGGAATAAGCAACCACCGGCCCCGCCCCAGCGACGCACACCGCCCCAACGAAATCAGTAACTTACGGCGATCCATGCCGAAGTTACCCTTCATTTAACTTTCTGATTATTACTCCGTTAGTAATCGCCCCAAAATATTTTGGGCCGCGACATTACATACATCATTGTACGTACAACAAGTAAACAATGTACGTACACATCGCACCGCATATTGTTCCACGTGGAACGTTCTTTGCGAATCTACTGCCCCCGGGCCATGTCGACCGCCCGCAGCACCGCGCGCGCCTTGTTTTCTGTTTCTTCGAACTCCCGCTGGGGTTCGGAATCGGCCACAATCCCTGCGCCTGCTTGCAGATACGCCTTCTTCCCCTTCATTAACAAGGTGCGGATGGCTATGCAGGAATCTAAATTGCCTGCGAAGTCGGCGTAGAGGACGGAGCCTCCGTAGATGGCGCGGCGGGCGGGCTCGAGTTCTTCGATGATTTGCATGGCCCGAACTTTCGGCGCGCCGCTTAGAGTGCCGGCGGGGAAGCAGGCGGCGAAGGCATCCATGGCTTCGAGCTCGGGGCGGAGACGGCCTTCGAGCGCGGAGACTATGTGCATTACGTGGGAGTAGCGCTCGACATACATCAGGTCGCGGACTTTTACGGAGCCGTATTCACTTACCCGGCCTAGGTCGTTGCGGCCCAGGTCGACTAACATGACGTGCTCGGCTCGTTCCTTTTCGTCGGCTAACATCTTTTTTTCGAGCGCGGAGTCTTCGGCTTCGTCTTTGCCGCGGGGGTGGGTGCCGGCTATGGGGCGGTATTCGAGATTGGGGCCGGCGGCTCGGACTAACATTTCGGGGGAGGAGCCCAGGATGTGGATGGGGACGCCTTTTTTTGCTTGGGTTTTGGCTGGACTTTTTTTGTGAGCTGAACTTCTTTTGGCCGGATTTTCTCCGGCTACAGTTCTTGCGTTCGATGACTTTGGGCGGGCAGGAATGCCCGCCCCACACTCTTCTCCCCTGCCGAAGCGGAGGAAATACATGTAGGGGGATGGGTTGACGGTGCGGAGGGCGCGGTAGAGATCGAAGGGAGCGACTCCGGGCTCGAAATCCCAGCGCTGGGAGAGGACGACCTGGAATATGTCTCCAGCGGCGATGTACTCTTTCGCGCGCTCGACGCTCTTCAGGAAGCTGGCTTTGGAGGTGCGGGCTCGGACTTTCAGCTTGGTCTTTGCTACTTGAGACGCGGCTAGCCGCGTCTC
>PLHN01000183.1 GCA_003139975.1 Acidobacteriaceae bacterium | reverse complement strand
GAGGGCTCGGGCGATGTCAGCGGGATCGCCAAGGTCCTTCCATATTGCGACACATCGCTCGAAGAGTAAGGATGCGGCGGCGATTTCGCCACGATCGCGAGCGATGACGGCCAACGCGTTCAGCGCAACGGCAACGCCCCGATTGTCGTTTAGCTCAAGACAGGTCTCCAGATTGTCTTCGAACATCTGCTGCGCAGAGCCGTAATCGCCCTGCTCCCCCGCCAAGACTGCAGCCGCGAATAGCAGGCGCGCGCGGAGCTTCGGACGAGTCCCTGCCCCTTCTAGCGCGAGGATCCGGGCGATGGCATCCCGCCCCTCCGTCAGATGCTCCCGCGTTTCCCAAAAGCGAAACAGGCCTGCGCCAAGGCGCAGACCCCACTCCGCGTCGCCAGTTTCGATCAGATAATCGAGTGCCAAACGGAAGTTGTCGTGCTCGACTTCAAAACGGTCGAGCCATTCCGGATGAGTAGCTATGTCCTCGGCACCTTCTTCGGCAAGCACGAGGTAATAAGCAGCATGGGCTCGGCGAGTCGCAGATTCGTCTTCGCTCTCAGCGAGGCGTTCGAGAGCGTATTCCCGGATGGTGGAGAGCATAAAGAGGCGCGTTTCCTTATCGACCTGCTCCACTTGCTGCGCCAGGCTCTTGTCCGCCATGGAAGCCATGCCATCAAGCACGTCGAGGCCCAGATCGCCCTTGGTGTCGCATACCGCTTCCACCGCTTCCAGCGTGCAGCCACCCGTAAACACGGAAAGCCTCCGGAAGAGAGTTTGTTCAGCGCCATTGAGGAGCCCGTAACTCCAGTCCACGGTATTGCGAAGCGTTTGTTGCCGAGTCGGCAGATCGCGGGCGCCACCAGTCAACAGGCTCAAACGGCTTTCGAGGCGGGCCAGCATCGCTGACGGCGACAGCAACTTGATGCGCGCCGCAGCAAGTTCGATGGCGAGAGGCAGGCCGTCCAGGCGAGCGCAGATCGCCGCCACCGCCGCTGCGTTTTCCTTCGTCAGTGTGAATTCGTGCTTCACCGCCTGCGCGCGTTCCACAAAGAGCGCGACTGCCGGTAGACGGGAAAGCGCTTCCAGAGGCGGAGTGGATTTGGGATCGGGGAGCGCAAGCGGTGGCACCGGAAATTCATGTTCGCCATAGACGTGAAGCGGCGCTTGGCTGGTGACCACCACCTTGAGTTTTGGGCTGGCAGTCAACAACTGCGCTACGACCGGCGCGGCCGCGACGAGGTGCTCGAAGTTGTCGAGCAGGAGGAGCATAGGCTGGCTCAGGCCGCCCACGTACTCTATCAAGTTTTCCTGCGTCGACGTTTTTCCGGTTTCGCGCACGCCCAATGTCTGAGCGATCGCGGAAGCGATCAAGCCACGTTCGCCAATCGCGGATAGAGCGACAAAGGATACACCACCTGGAAACTGATCGGCGATTTCGCTCGCCACCTGCAAGGCGAGCCGCGTCTTCCCGATGCCCCCCGGACCGGTGAGGGTCACGAGCTGTACGTCTACGCGGCTCAAGAGCTGACGGAGACATGCCATTTCGTGTTCCCGTCCAATGAATGCGGTGCGTGGCACCGGCAGGTTGTTCGGGCGAGGCCCGGATTCCCAGGCAAGCGCATTGGCGAGGCGGTCGCGCACTGCGGCCAGGTCCCGAGCCAAATCCCGGGTGGAGTCGTAGCGCTGCTTCGGGTCCTTGGCGAGGCAGCGCTACACGATCCAAATAAATGGAGCGGGCGCCTGGAGCATTCTGGCACCGAGGCACTCGGGCTCATCGCGAAGGATTGCAGCCGTCGTTTCCGCATGGGTGTTTTTCCGGAACGCCGGAAACCCGGTGACCATCTCGTATAGTACCGATCCGAAGGAAAACTGGTCAGAACGAAAATCGACTTCGCCGCCGGTCGCTTGCTCCGGCGACATGTAGGCGACGGTGCCCATCACCGTTCCATGCTCGGTGATAGTAGTGCTCGCATCCGAACTCCGGGTCGGGTCGACCTTCCGGAGCTTCGCCAGGCCAAAATCCACCACCTTGACGGTACCGTCTCCAGAAACCATCAGGTTCTCCGGCTTCAGATCGCGATGAACGATGCCAATCTCGTGTGCTTTGGCAAGACCGTCGGCAACCTGCGTGGCGATTGCGACAGACTTCCGAAATGGAATGGGGCCGGAGGCGAGCAGCGCACGTACCGTTTCTCCATTCACCAATTCCATTGCGATGTAGCGCGTGCCGTTCACCTGCCCGAGTTCATAAATCGTCACGATGTTTTGGTGATTAAGCGCGCAGGCGGAACGCGCTTCCAGTTCGAAGCGCGATAAGGAGTCCGGTTGAGAGCAGCGCTCCAGCGAAAGCGTCTTGATTGCGACCTCACGGTCGAGGCGCGTGTCTTTAGCGCGATAGACCTCACCCATGCCGCCCGCGCCCAATCGCTCAAGAATCTCGTATTTGCCGAAGCGCGACCCTGGGGATAGGGCGGATGGCACAGACCCTGACGTTGTAGGTGGGTTCATGACCTTGCTGGCGCAACTCTCGGCATGCCAATGCGGCCTGCTCGGCACTGCGCAATCACAGATGAATTTTACGTTGCTGCCACGACTGGCCCAAGGCAGCACCCCGGGTTCGTTTATAATACCCCAGATTTCGGAGGGGATTCATGGATATTCGATCGTTGCAGAGGCCGCTGAAAGACCGGTACCGGCAAGACCCGGCCAGTTCCCTGATCACGCTGACGGCGCACGGCGCTCAAACCGACGCACCGATCGCCTGCTCTGTGGACTTGGGGCGGGAGATCTACAAGGCGCAAGCGCATAAAGGAGTCGGTGGCGCTGGCACCGGGGCCTGCTCCGGAGACCTGCTGTTAGGTGCGTTAGCCGCCTGCGCGCAGATCACTTGCCAAATGGTAGCCGCTGCCATGGGAATACCTACAGAAGGCATCGATGTCGCGGTTGAAGGCGATCTGGATCTGCAAGGAACGCTGGGAATCTCGAAAGAGGCACCCGTCGGATTTCAGGGCATCAGAGTCATTTTCGACGTCCGCGCACCGCATGCTACTGTCGAGCAGTTAAGTGCGTTACAGGCGAAAACGGAACAGTACTGCGTGGTCATGCAAACCTTGCAGCATCCCCCGCGGATTGAGAACAAATGGAAGTAGGTCGGGCTCGCCCATCCCTCAAGTCTTAAGGCGCGAGGCTGCCTCACCCTCGCGCTCTGTGCAAGAGCCTGCCCTGGGCGAAATCGAAGGCATGGGAACCACCGAGTTCAGCCCCTCCGAAACCGGACAACTCGCCCCCGGCTGCCCCTGCCAACCGCGATCTCCATATATCATGCCAGTCAAGCCCCATTTCGCCTCCCAGAAATCCCCGAACTCTTTTCGTTTGTTATCTCCGCACAGCTTGTATGTACACATCTGTATTCCAATAAATATTTTGTTCGCCCACTATTCGCCTCTAGACCGCTCGAAATCGGATCCCGATTCATCACAAATTTCCCGTACGCCCATCACAGGCTTCCGATCCTCCGATGTGTCATCATGACCTCTCGTTGACGGCAGCCAGAAGTGTGCCCCGTCCCCAGGGACGGATTCCGGCGGGTTCTTTGACAACGTGAGGCGACGAACAAGGACACTCTACCCATCGCGAAAAAGAAGTGGCAATTTGCACAATTTCCGGAAATCGCCACCCCTCCCAAGTGCACGCCAAATCACCGATTTCTCAGCTAAGTCGTTATTTTTGAATACTTTGGAGTTAACAACCGTATTTTCAATAAGTTAGAGGGAAAGTGGGGGGAGGGGGGAGGGGGTACATTTCGTACTCCGAATCCTTCATTAGCTCCTCCGGCTAGAGAACAGGAACCGGTGGAAATTCCTGGGAGAAGCCTTTGAAAAGGAAAACTGTCTGTTCCGCTCTCTTCGTCCCATCATGAACAGCAATCTTGTGTGGATTGCCTTCCGAGTAACCTTCCCAGAGTGAAACGCCAGCGTAAGCGCCATCTTTCCGCAGGATGTAATAAGTCATGTCCATGAACTTGATCTTCGACATGTCATTCTCATAATTGCGCACAATCCGCCTAAGTGCCTCTATTCCAGCATCTTGCGGAGACATTCCGCGTCGCATGTTCTCGACAATCGTGTGAGCGCCCGCAACTTTGATGTTCTCTTCCCCGCTTCCAGTAGCGCCCGCAGAACCCACATCCTGATCGGTATAGCAACCAGCACCGATCACAGGCGAATCTCCGCAGCGACCAGGAAGTTTGAACGCCAAACCGCTCGTCGTAGTAACGCCCGACATTTCTCCCTTGCCGTTGAGCGCCGAGCAATGAATCGTTCCAGTAGGAGGAAAGAGCACGCGACGAATCGCAGCCATGCGCAATTCTGGTTCGATGCCAAGTCTCGCAGCGCAGTCGTCAAGCCGCTGAATGCGAGCTTCCCATTGCTCCTTGCGTTGCCAAAGCTGCGACTGAGGCTGATTCTGCGGCGCGGTAACTGGCGCCTTCCAGTTCGGATCGGAGATTCCAGGACCCCACCAATCGTCAGTGGAATGATTCTCTTTCCACAACAGCCAGATCTTGCGTGAGCGCTCGGTAAGCAGGTTTTCGCGCGGAAAGCCCATAGCGACCGCAAAGCGTTCCGCCCCTTCGCCGACGAGCATCACGTGTCCTGTGTGTTCCATGACAGCTTTCGCTACGAGCGCAACGTTCTTGATGTTGCGGAC
>PLHN01000243.1 GCA_003139975.1 Acidobacteriaceae bacterium | reverse complement strand
ACGATCGCGGAGATTATTCAGTAAGTCCATGTGTGGGGCGGGCATTCCTGCCCGCCTTGCATGCAGCAGATGAGAACGTTGCGTGGGCAGGAGTGCCCGCGCCACATGAAACAAGGCTTGGAGTGAGAAATGCCCCGAGAAATCATTACATTGCAGTGCGGCGATTGCAAAGAGCGGAACTACTCGACCATGAAGAACCGCAAGACGACACCGGACCGCATCGAAAAGAAGAAGTTTTGCAGCCGGTGCCGCAAGCACACGCCGCATAAAGAGGTTAAATAGTCGTCAGTCATCGGTCATCAGCCGTCAGGCGATGAGGCTTTACTGAAAACTGACAGCTGAGAACTGATAACTGTTTTAGGGGCGTAAGCTCAACGGTTAAACTGTCGGTCTCCAAAACCGAACTTGGGGGTTCGAATCCCTCCGCCCCTGCCAGAGTTTGAGGGAAGCAGTCGAGGAAAGCGGGAAGGTATGGCAACAGCAGTGGAACAAAACGCGATTACGACCGCCGTGAGGTCCTGGCCGGAGCGGATCAAGTCTTTTTACAGCGACGTGCGCACGGAGATGAAAAAAGTTACGTCTCCTTCGCGCAAGGAAGTCCAGGGGACGACCACGGTGGTCATCATCACCGTGTTTCTGTTCGGGCTCTACTTCTGGCTGGTGGACCTGGCGATCAGCAACTCGCTGGAGCGGATGCTGCATTATTTCTCGCGCCGTTAAGGGGCGGACGAAAGAAGCGATTTCATGGTGGATGAAGAAAAAGTCGAAGGCGCAGCGGGCACTCCGGAGAGCACGGCCGCGCCGGTAGAAACCGCGGCAGGTGCGGCGCCAGCAGAAGCCGCT
The DNA here is from genome assembly GCA_003139975.1 of Acidobacteriaceae bacterium. GTDB lineage: Bacteria > Acidobacteriota > Terriglobia > Terriglobales > Acidobacteriaceae > Acidiflorens. The sequence goes on along the minus strand of PLHN01000243.1, from coordinate 2,708 downwards.
GCTAACGGCGAAGCTCCGCGCAACCCGAATATGAAGTGGTACATCATCCACGCGTACTCGGGATTCGAGCGCAAAGTGAGGGAGTCGCTCGAGTCGCGCATACAGGCTTTCGGACTGCAGGGCAAGATCGGCAAGGTGCTGATCCCGACCGAATCGGTCACCGAAGTCCGGGGCGGCAAGAAGTACACCTCCGAGCGCATGTTCTATCCCGGCTACGTGCTGGTGGAAATGGACATGGACGACCAGGTCTGGCACGTGGTGAAATCGACGCCGCGCGTAACCGGCTTTGTGGGTACGGGCCAGCAGCCGACCCCGCTCTCGGACGAAGAAGTCAATCACATCGTGTATAAGGTTGCCGACAGCCGTGAGAAGCCGAAGCTCAAGGTCAAATTCGAGAAGAACGAAAGCGTGCGGATTTCAGAGGGCCCGTTTGCCACCTTTACCGGCATTGTGGATGAAGTGAACGAAGACCGCGAGACCCTGAAAGTGATGGTCACCATCTTCGGGCGTTCGACTCCGGTGGAACTGGAATTTGGGCAGGTTGAGAANNGGTGGATACCGGTGCCGCCTTTTCGTGGGTTCATCGCGAGCGCCTTGAACGGTTAGGAATGGTCGCATTACGACGTATGGGTTTCCGAGCGATTGATGGCTCGATCATCGAGCGGGATACCGCGGCTGTTTGGGTTGGCAGCAACGGTTTTACCGGGCCAGATACGGTCGTGGTCGCCGAGCGAAACGATATGGAAGTGATCGGGGCGCATACGATTGAAGGCTTGGGTCTTGCAGCCGATCCCGTGCAGAAAAAACTCGTTCCGACGGTTGGATTAGCGTTGACCGCGAGCCGTTCGAGAATTTTGAACTGCTGGCGGTTTCAGGTATCGCTGGGCCGAAAATCCTAGACTCGGCGAAATTTAGATCAGGTACTGAAAGGCAACATGGCAAAGAAGGTCACAGGTTCAGTAAAGTTGCAGATCGCTGCGGGCAAAGCGACGCCGGCGCCTCCGGTCGGACCGGCGCTCGGCCAGGCGCAAGTTAACATCATGGAGTTTTGCAAGCAGTTCAACGCTCGCACCAGCCAGAAGGAACTCGAAGGCTTGATTGTTCCGGTCGTGATCACGGTTTACAGCGACCGCTCGTTCACCTTTATTACGAAGACGCCGCCGGCGTCGGTACTGTTGAAGCGCGCCGCGGGCATCGCCAAGGGTTCGGGCGTTCCGAATAAAGATAAGGTCGGTAAAGTGACGGCCAAGCAGGTTGAGGAAATCGCCAAGCAGAAGATGCCCGATCTGAACGCGGCCTCGGTGGATGCGGCGGTCAAGAGCGTGCGGGGTACGGCGCGCTCGATGGGGATTGAAGTAGTAGGGTAAGATCGTTGTCAGTCATTGGTCGATAGTCGCTCGGAAGGGCCTGCTAGCGACCAACGACAAGCGACCAACGACGTTGGTTATTGTCAACAGCACCACGGCTCATCAGATGAGCGATGCGCGGTGGGAGACGAGGTGAAAATGAAGAAGTCAGGGAAGAATATTGAGAAGGCGCGCAAGGCAGTTGAGGCGCGTTCTTATACGCTGCAGGAAGCGGTTCCACTTCTGCAGAAAGTGAAATACGCAAAATTCGACGAGACGGTTGAGGTAACAATGCGTCTCGGAGTCGATCCCAAGCACGCGGATCAAATGGTGCGCGGCACGGTCGTGCTGCCGCATGGTCTGGGCAAGTCGAAGAAGGTTCTGGTCATTGCCACGGGCGAAAAGGTGCGTGAGGCGGAAGCTGCCGGAGCCGACTTTGTCGGTGGCGAAGACATGGTCGAGAAGATCACGAAAGAAAACTGGACCGACTTCGACGCACTGATCGCCACGCCCGACATGATGAAATCCGTCGGCCGGTTGGGCAAAGTGCTCGGCCCCAAAGGCTTGATGCCGAATCCCAAGACGGGCACGGTGACCATGGACGTGGCGCGCGCGGTGCAGGAAGTGAAGGCCGGCAAGGTCGAATTCCGCACCGATAAGACCGCGCTCGTGCATTGCCCGGTGGGCAAGATTTCGTTCACGCCCGACAAGCTGATTGATAACGCGACGACGCTGATTTCGAGCGTGATCAAGGCCAAGCCCGCGGTTGCGAAGGGCAAGTACATCAAGGGTTGCTACTTGAGTTCGTCGATGGGGCCCGGCATTCCGCTGGATACGACTCCGATCGAGACGGCGGCGAAGGCATAGTTAGTGTGGCGCGGGCACTTCTGTCCGCGCAGGGCGGGCAAGAATGCCCGCCCCACACGAGCGTACAAAATTCTGAAAGGGTTCGAATATGGCGGTTACCAGAGCAAAGAAAGTCGAGCAGGTTGAAAAACTCAGCGGCGATTTGAAGAACGTTTCGAGCGTGATCGTCGCCACCTACAGCAAGCTGACCGTGGCGCAGGATTTCGAGCTGCGCAAGCTGCTACGCTCCTCGGGCGCAAAGTATCGCGTGGTCAAGAACACGCTGGCCGAGCGCGCGGCCAAGGATACCAAGATCGCCGAGGCGCTGAAGAATCTCGAAGGTGTCACTTCGATCGCGTACACCGAAGGCGATCCCGTTGCCTTGGCCAAGGCGCTTGCGAAGTACGCCAAGGACAACCCGGAGTTCACGTTCAAAGCGGGCGTGGTCGAAGGCCGCGTGATCTCGATCAAAGAGATCGAGTCGCTGGCTACCATGCCGTCGAAGGAAGAGCTTTA
>PLHN01000403.1 GCA_003139975.1 Acidobacteriaceae bacterium | reverse complement strand
AGGTAGGCAAGCTCGTCGCGCGCGAGTTGTTCGTCATCGACGATGACTGCGGAAAGGGCCATAGAATGCGGCGGGACGCGACACCCCGAGGCTGGAAGCGGATCGGAGCGCGTTGCCCTGCGGGAAAATCTGTTGCAAGTATAACGACCGCGAGAAAGCGTGCGCAAGGCGAGCGCCAAGCCGGCTTCTCGCTTTCACCGCTCCCCGCCGCGCGGCATGCAAAGTTGTTAATGCCGGCGGCGTTCTTGGTAGAATCGACACTGCTTCCCATCCGTCGCGACAAGAATCTTTTCAAGACGCGCCCAGCGGGAACCGGCTGTCATGCCCAACACTCTTAGCCGCGGCGCGTCCGCTAACCTGGATCTGCTGCGCAGCATCGCCGTTTTGTTGGTTCTCCTCAATCACCTTACCCGTCACTATCGCTATGATCACTTCGATGGCATAGGACTATTCGGAGTTCTGCTGTTCTTCGTTCATACTTCGCTCGTCCTTATGTACTCGATGCAGCGGAGTCATCTGACAGGTTTTGCGCTCGCGAGAGATTTTTACATTCGCCGCTTCTTCCGCATCTACCCACTCAGCATTCTCGCGGTCCTATCCGCCGTCGCGCTGCATTTGCATGCCGATGGCCGCGGCCTCGCCATCGCACCACGCCCTGGGCCGCTCGAACTCGTCTCCAACCTCTTACTGACACAGAATCTTACTTACTCAAACTCCATCATTGGACCGCTCTGGTCACTTCCACTCGAAGTCCAGATGTATGTGTTCCTGCCGTTCCTGTTCCTGTGGCGAAAACGGTCGCTTGGGGTTCTGCTCCTGCTGTGGGTTGTTTTTGGAGTGCTCGGGCATTTTCCTCAGACTATCCCGGCGCTGGCCTGGTTCACGCTGCTGCTCTATGTCCCGAATTTCCTGCCCGGAATCATGGCATTCACGCTGCCCGAAAGACGTCTCGTGCCCTCGTGGCTCTGGCCCGTGTTTATCCTGCTGCTCACGGCACTGGTCTTCTGGATGCCGACCCGCCGGGTGAGCGGGGTGGCATGTTTGCTGCTCGGGCTCGGCATACCGTTTTTCAAGGAGATCGGTTTCCGCCCCCTGAAATTTGTTGCCAACCGCATTGCGACGTACTCGTACGGCATCTATCTGGGCCACTCCTTTTTTATCTGGTATGCGCTGACCGAACATCACAGCTGGATTCTGTTTTGGGGGATGTGGCTGGTCATTCCAGCCGCGCTTTACCACATCTTTGAGCGGCCTGCATTAGAGGTGGGCAAGCGGGTGGCAGAGAGATTGTCACTGCCGGCGCCGCCCCGGCTCGTGACTCAACAGCCGAATGCAGAGGGCGCAGACTAGAACGGGAAATTGTTCACTGGCCGGGGTGGTCCATGTTTGCCGGCGTAACGGCCCGCAACAGCGAGCTTGGCCGCTTGATCAGACGGCGCTTTCGATCGCCAGCGCCATGCCCATGCCTCCGCTGACGCAGAGCGTGGCCAGGCCGCGGTGCGCTTTTCGCTTCAGCATTTCGTGGAGCAGCGTGACGGTGATGCGCGCGCCCGTGCAGCCGATGGGATGGCCGAGAGCAATCGCGCCGCCGCTGACGTTGAGCGTATCGCGATCGAAATGAAGTTCGCGATCGCAAGCCAGAACCTGCGCCGCAAAGGCTTCGTTCAGTTCCACCAGATCGAAGTCGGAGAGCTGGAGCGCGTATTTCTCTTCCAGCTTGCGGATGGCAGGGACGGGGCCAATGCCCATGGTGCGGGGATCGACTCCGGCGGAAGTCGCGGCGGCAATTCGGGCTAACGGCCTGAGATTGTTTTGGTGTACGAATGTTTCGCCGGCCAGTACGAGTGCGGCGGCTCCGTCGGTGATGCCAGAGGAATTGCCGGCGGTGACGGTGCCGGTCTTGGAAAAAACCGGCGAGAGTTTTGCAAGCTTTTCGGGCGATGCGTCTGGAAAAAGATGTTCGTCGCGCGAGAACACAGTTGCTCCCTTCTTGCCTTCGATGGTGACGGGAACAATCTCGGCGTCGAAGCGTCCGCTGGACTGAGCCGCGGAGGCGCGCCGCTGCGAGGTGAACGCAAATTGATCCTGCTCCTCGCGAGAAATCTTGTATTGCCCGGCGAGGACTTCCGCGGTCTCGCCCATCACCATTTTTGCCAACGGGCAGAAGAATCCGTCGCGGTACATGCCGTCGACCAGTTCCTGGTTGCCGAGGCGATAGCCCCAGCGCGCACCGTCGAGATAATAAGGAAGGCGCGACATGGACTCGGTTCCGCCCGTGAGCACGCACTCGAGATTGCCAGCCACGATTTCCTGAAAGCCGAGAACGATGGACTTGAGGCCCGAGGCACACGCCATATTGATTGTGTACGCGGGCACTTCCTGGGACACGCCGCTGCGGATGGAGATCTGGCGGGCTGGGTTCGGGCCACCGCCGGCTTGCCGCGCGTTGCCGAAGATCGTCTCTTCCACNNCGCGCGTTGCCGAAGATCGTCTCCTGCACTTGCGCGGGCTGGACTCCGGCGCGCTCCATGGCGGCCTTGGCTGCGACTGTGCCCATGTCGGCCGCAGTCTGCGAAGCCAGCGAGCCTCCAAATTTGCCAATCGGGGTGCGCACGGCGGAGAGGATATAGACGGGGTTCACGGGACCTCCAAAAACCTCTTAGTCTAGCACCGCGGTTTGCCGTCTCCGGTAAACTGATCCTGGATGTCGAGATGAGGCTTGCCCCGTCTCGGCGTGGGCAGCAACCGTAAGGCGGCGGCCGCAATCAGACGCGGCAAGCCGCGCCTCTACAAAATATGAATGTTCTCTATGGCATCAACACGGTCGCCGAAGCGCTGAAGGCGCGAGGCCGCGCCTT
>PLHN01000055.1 GCA_003139975.1 Acidobacteriaceae bacterium | reverse complement strand
GTGGGGTCGCCGATGAGGGACGTAAAATCGCCCACCAGGAAAATGACCGTGTGCCCGAGCTGCTGGAAGTGGCGCAGCTTGCGTAACAGGACGGTGTGGCCGAGGTGCAGGTCGGGAGCGGTTGGATCGAATCCCGCCTTCACGCGCAGAGGCTTGCCCGTTTTGAGCGAGCGTTCCAGTTTCGAGCGCAGCTCGGATTCTTTGACGATCTCGGCCGCCCCTTTTTTGATGTACGCCAGTTGTTCGTCAACCGATGGAAAGTTTGGCATGCGTTTTGATTATAACGACCCATACGGGAGCTTCGAGCCGCGAACTGGTGCTGCGAGCGAGCACAGGGCCGCATCCTCGAGGCTAGCGTAGCGGCTAGCATTTCCGATAGAAGCTCAACGCGGCATCCCCCTGCGCCAGCTTCCTATACCGCCTCAACTGGCCGAAGTCCTCGCCGGGATCAAAACGCTTCTCGTGCTCGGCGATGACTGTGCCTGACTCTTTCAGCACTTTCGATTCCGCCAAGGCGCTCAGCGTCTTTGCGTACTCATCGCGCAGGCGGTAGGGCGGGTCGAGGAACACGAGATCTGTTACTACGCCAGCCGATTCCCACCGCCCTAGCGCCTTTGCGGTTTCAGCTCTTAGGATTTCGAAGGCGCAGGCGATTCCCAACGATTTCAGGTTGGCCGCAATCAGGTCCGCCGCCGGCTTCGAAGCCTCCGCGAAATACACCATCGCTGCGCCGCGGCTGAGCGCCTCGATTCCTACCGCGCCCGTCCCGGCGTAGAGGTCAAGCCAGGTTGTGCCTGCCAGCGCCGCCGGATCGCCCGGGCACAGCACGTTGAACAGCGCTTCGCGCAGGCGATCCGCGGTCGGACGAAGATCGAGGCCGCGCAACGACCGTAGCGGACGACTCCGATACTGGCCTGCGATTACACGCATGTCGTCACCTGCATTTCTATCGCTTTTGCCCTCGTGACCTTCGTTTTTCTTTCCGCAACCTTCGGGCGGCTCGCGGTGTCTAACAGATAGAATAGCTTCACACATGTCCATGCGTAACTGGTCCATCCCGGTTGGCCGTTTGTTCGGCATCGAAATTCGCATCCATCTCACATTTCTGTTTCTGCTGGTTTTTGTGTGGGGCACGGAGGCGCCGACGCAGGATGCGACCGCAGCCTTGCGAGTACTGGGACTGGTCGGCATTATTTTCGGTAGCGTCGTGCTGCACGAACTGGGACATGCGCTGGTGGCGCGCGGCTCGGGAATTCCGGCCAAGAGCATCATCCTGCTGCCGATTGGCGGTATCACGATTCTTGACGAAGCGCATGCGATTCCCGATCCGCTCAACGCGTGGAAGCGCGACATCCGGATTGCGGTCGCCGGGCCGCTCGTAAATCTCGTGATTGCCGGGCTCGCGGCGCTGATTTTGCTGGCGGCGATTCCGGGCTTTCCTCTGACGGCGCGGCCGCTCATGCATTCCAGCGCGCTTTTGCGCAGCATCGTGTGGGCTAACGTCTACCTCGGGCTGTTCAACCTGCTGCCTGCCTATCCCATGGATGGCGGCCGCGCACTGCGGGCACTTTTTACCCGTCGAGTTGACATGGTGCAGGCCACGCAGCGGGCGGTCCGCATCGGAAACGTGTTCTCCATCCTGTTCATGATGGTCGGCATCCTGGTAAGCAACTGGTGGCTGGTGATGGTCGGCTTTTTCCTGTTCGTGGGCGCACAACTGGAAGAACGCTCGGCGGTGTTTCAATCGGTGCTGCAAAGCGTGCGGCTTGAGGAAGTGATGCTGACCGACTTCGCTACGCTCTCGCCCGCCGATACCCTGGAAGACGCGCTCGAAAAGGCCGTGCATACGCTGCAGGACGATTTTCCGGTGGTGCGCGGAAGCGACATGGTTGGCGTCATTTCGAAGCAAAAAATTCTGGAGGCGCTGCGCGCCGACGGAAATGGATATGTGCAGGCGGTGATGAACCGGATTTTCGATGTGGCCGCCAAGGGCGAGTCGCTGGCGTCTGCCTTTCGCAAACTTTCGGCGCGCAACCTCAGCATCATTCCCGTGGTGGACGAACAGCACCTGATCGGAATCGTGACGCTGCAGAACCTGATGCACTCGATGGCGCTGCTCGCCGAAAGCCGCAAACTGCGGCGGGAGATACTGGAATCGTAGCGCTGGGCTAGCTGCGAGCCTCGAGCTGCGAGCAAACACCTTTGGCGAATACTTCCTGGGCTGCGCGGACGGCGCTTCCAAACTCGACTTCTTTCTGAGTAATGTCGGCAATGATGTGCTCCAGCGCGGCTAGCACTCCTACCGTGTCCAGATAATCGTAATAGCCGATGTGCGCGATGCGGAATAGCTGGCCCTTCATTTCGGCCTGGCCGTTGGCTACAACGGCTCCGAACTGATCGCGAAAGCGCTTGCAGATGGCAGTGGAGTCGGTACCGGCGGGCGCGGCGACGGCCGTGAGTGCGGCCGCGGGCGAGTCGGGGGCAAAGAGCTTCAGCCCGAGCGCCTGGACCCCGGCGCGCGTCATGGCCGCGCACATTTCCGCATTTGCGATCAGTGCCTTGCGCCCGGCGGCGAGATTTCCGTCTCCCATTTGGCGAACATAATCGAGCGCGGCAGCGAGTCCGGCGAACAGCGACGTTGCCGGAGTGTAGGAGGACTCCGCCTTTGCCGCAGCCTTTCTTTCTTTGCGCAGATCGAAGTAATAACGGGCGGACTTTGTAGTCTCCATGCGCTGCCAGGCCCGCTCGCTGATGGCGCCATAGGCGAGGCCGGGAGGAATCATGAGCGCCTTCTGCGATCCGCCAATGATGACGTCGATGCCCCAGCCATCCACATCGAACTGCGTCGTGCCGAGGCCGGTGATGGCATCTACTACGAGCAGCGCATCGGACCGCGCCCGCACTAGCTTGGCAATTGCCTCGACGTCGTGGCCAGTTCCGGTGGAACTTTCGGTCGCCTGNNGTCGCCTGCACATAGACGCAGCGGATTTCCGGCGTGAGTTTTTCGCGCACTGCTTCAAGCGAGAAAGTTTCGCCATAGGGAGCGGTGACGGTTTCGGCGGCGCAGCCGAAGGCTTTGGCGAGCGAGACCCAGCGCTCACCGAATTTGCCTGCGGTCAGCACCAGGACTTTGTCGCCCGG
>PLHN01000523.1:8708-10687 GCA_003139975.1 Acidobacteriaceae bacterium | reverse complement strand
CCTGATGACGCGTTCCCGCCGTGCAATTTTCTGTCCTTTGTCTGAACCTCTTGCAATCTGCCGCCATCTGAAAGCCGGCCTTCTGGGCATCGGCGTTGTTGCGGTGTTATCGATTGCGCCTGCGCTGCTGCACACACAGGAGCAGGCTCCCGCGCCGCTGCCGGAGATGCACTGGCGCATGATCGGGCCCTTCCGCGGAGGGCGCACGCGCGCGGCGACGGGCGTTCCAGGCCAGCCGAATGTGTTCTATGTGGGCCAGGTGGATGGCGGTGTGTGGAAGAGCGACGACTACGGGCGCACATGGAACCCGATCTTTGAACGCGAGTCGACGCAATCGATCGGCGCGATTGCGGTCGCGCCTTCCGATCCCAACATCATCTACGTCGGAAGCGGCGAGGGACTTCATCGGCCCGATCTTTCCGTCGGCAATGGCATCTACAAATCCACGGACGCGGGCAAGACCTGGATTCATCTCGGACTCACCGACAGTCAGCAGATTCCAGCCCTAGCGGTCGATCCGCGCGATCCAAATCGGGTTTTCGCTGCCGTGCTCGGGCATCCTTACGGACCGAGTGCCGAGCGCGGAATCTATCGCTCCATTGACGGCGGGCAGACGTGGCAAGAAGTGATCTCCAAGGATGAGAACACCGGCGGCTCGGATGTCGATATCGATCCCTCGAATCCCGACGTCGTTTACGCTTCGATGTGGGAAGCTCGCGAAGGGCCGTGGGAGGATAACAACGACTTCAACGGCGCGAACGGCGGACTGTTCAAGTCCACCGATAATGGCGGCACGTGGCGTCGGTTGACCAATGGCCTGCCGAAAGATCTTGCTCAGGTTTATGTCGCGATCGCGCCCAGCGATTCGCACCGCCTTTACGCAACCGTTGCCACAGCTTCGGACAAACTCGGCGTTTATCGCTCCGACGACGCCGGCGAAACCTGGTCCCAGATCACGACGGACACACGTCCCGCCGGCCGCATCGGTGGTGGAGATCTTCCGGTTCCCAAAGTAGATCCGAAAAATCCCGACCTCGTCTACGTTGCCAGCACCGTGACCATGCGCTCTACCGATGGCGGCAAAACCTGGTCCGGCTTTCGCGGAGCGCCCGGCGGCGACGATTATCAGAATCTGTGGATCAATCCCAACAACGGCAACATCATTCTGCTGGTCAGCGATCAGGGCGCCATCGTCACGGTGAACGGCGGCGCAACCTGGAGTTCCTGGTACAACCAACCTACAGCGCAGCTCTATCACGTTTCGACGGACAACGGATTTCCCTATCGCGTCTGCGCCGGGCAACAGGAAAGCGGTTCCGTTTGCATCTCCAGCCGGGGAAATGATGGCGGGGTCACGTACCGCGACTGGCATCCCGTGGGTGTGATCGAGTATGGCTACGTCGCGCCGGATCCGCTCGATGCCGATCTTGTTTATGGGGGCGGCCGCAGCGAGGTTACAAAGTACCACTGGTCGACTGGCCAGGTGCAGAACATCACACCGATTCCGCTGCGCAGCGCGAAATATCGAACCGACCGCACCGAGCCGCTGATGTTCTCGCCGGTTGATCCCCACGTCCTTTACTTCGCGGCGAATGTGCTTTTCAAAACCACCGACGGCGGAAATTCCTGGAAAGCGATCAGCAAGGATTTGACGCGAGAAGACCCGGGCGCTCCCGCCAGTGTCGGAACTCTTATTCGCAAAGACGCGGAAAAACAGCGCGGAGTCATTTACGCGCTGGCGCCGTCCTTTAAAACTATTTCGACCCTGTGGGCGGGCACCGACGACGGTTTGATCTGGATCACGCGCGACGGCGGCACAAACTGGAGCGACATCACTCCCAAAGAACTCACTCCGTGGAGCAAGGTCACGCAGATTTCCGCTTCGCACTTTGACGAAGACACCGCCTATGCATCCGTGAGCCGGTTTCGCATCGACGACGCCCATCCTTATATCTATCGCACGCACGACGGCGGCAAGA
>PLHN01000523.1:0-8639 GCA_003139975.1 Acidobacteriaceae bacterium | reverse complement strand
TGCGCGATCTCTGGATTCACGACGACGACCTGATTGTGGGCACACACGGCCGCTCGATCTGGATTCTTGATGACATTACGCCGCTGCGCGAAGCTTCGACCGCGCTCGCGAAGTCCGTCCACCTGTTTAAGCCGACGCCCGCGTATCGCGTGCCGCGCGATACCTACACCGACACACCTCCGCCTCCCGACGAGCCCTTCGGCGCCAATCCGCCGGACGGAGCCGTGATCGACTACTATCTGCCCACCGCATCCACTGGTCCGGTCACGCTCGAAATTCTCGACGCACAAGGTCATGTCGTCCGACGTTTCTCAAGCGCCGACAAACCCGAGGCCACCGAAGAAGAGTTACAGAAGCAGTTGATCCCGCTCTACTGGATCCGCCCCTCCCACCGGCTCTCGACGGGTGCTGGCATGCATCGCTGGATCTGGGAACTGCACTACCCGCCACCGGCGACCACGCGCCACGATTTTCCGATCTCTGCGATTCCGCACGATACGCCCCGTCATCCGCGTGGCCCCTCGGCCTTGCCGGGAAACTACATGGTGCGGCTTACTGTCAATGGCCATGCCCTCAGCGCACCGCTGATCGTAAGAATGGATCCGCGGGTCAAGGCTTCAGCCGGGGCGCTGGAAAAGAAATTTCAGTCGGAAACTCGCCTTGCTTCCCTGCTGAGCGAGTCCTCCGAGGCCGTTTTCGAGGCCGGTTCGGTTCGCGANNCGAGAAGCTGACTGCTTCGACTCAAGCCAACGCGTCAACGAAAGACGCAATCGAGGCCTTCGGGAAGAAACTAACCGCGCTGCTCGGCGCCTCCCGCGGATTTTTTGCTCCACCTTCCGAAGAGATAACGCTAAGCCGCGTCAACAGCCAGGCCAGCACGCTGTACGGCCAGGTGTGGCAGGTGGACGCCGAGCCGACTGCTGCGCAGCAGGAAGCGTTGGCCGACATCGAGCGCGACAGCGGAGATGTGCTAAAGCGATGGCATGAGTTTAAGAGTTCGGATTTGCCGGCGCTTAACCGGCAACTGCACGAGTCGAATGCTCCCGAGGTCCAGATTGACAAGGATGCGCCCCACGAGGAATCCGAAGAAGACGAAGAGTAGGCGCTTCAAGTAATTCGGAGATCAAAAGCTTGAACCCGAAGGAAAGATCAGATTACCGAAGAAGCAGAACGTGAGGAAGGGCCGGCAAGTTCGCAGATCGCCTGCTCAATGATCCCGAAAGCGCACGCGCATGCCGCCGGAAGCGCCGCCTCGACGCTAACCGAAAGCCCCAGCTCCGTGCGCACGCGCTCCGGTTCCACTCCAACCAGAAAGACTTGCTTGGGCAACTCTCCCACGAACTGCGCGACTGCCAGCAATTCACCGGCGTTGCCCTCGTGTGCCGTCGTTGCCCGCCGGGCGCCAGCGGCCAGAACCTCAGACTTGCTCAGCACCGTGACTTCTCCCGGCGCCTTACCGCTTGAGTATGCGTCCAGCAGCACGAGAGTAGTGCGCTCGGCGAGATAACCGAGCAGGGCCAATCCCTGCGTACCTCCATCGACACATTCCACCTCGTGCACCCGTGTATACCTTTCGCTGACCTTGTTCAAAAGAATGGGGCCCACACCGTCGTCTCCGAGCAGCATGTTGCCCACTCCCAGCACGAGTACAGGGGGAGGCGGTGCGGATTGGTGGAAGATCTCCATACTGTGAAGCTAGTCCTCCTTAAAGTCCCCCTTCTGGTAAAACTTGTAGCCGGAAATGATCGACGTGATGAGGCCGTTGCCGTACTGTGTGGAATCGTAGAGGACGATGTAGACATGGAGGATCGCAAACACCACGAATCCCCACGCAAAGAAGTGATGCCACATGTGCGTCTGGAACGATCCACCCAGAAGAGGTAGCACCCAACCGAAAAGGCGGTTCAGAATGCCTCCTGGATTGCTTTCAGAGTACAGAGCCATTCCCGTGAAAATCTGGCACCATCCGAGAAAGATGACAAACACCGTGTAAGTCGCCCCGCCCAATGAGTTGTGCCCCAGGTGAACGTGCCCGCGCTCCAGCCGCAAATAATCCGCGGCCTGCCGGAACAGGTCTGCCCACCACTGTGGACGCCACACGTAGGGAAACCCCGACCGTGCATAGTTATTGCCAACCCAGAACCAGTACACCCGCACCATAAAAGTCACCGTGAAAAGCATGGCCGCGGCAAAGTGAAATTGCCGCACCCGTCCCATCACGAAGTGGTGCACCGCCTCTCCGCTCGGGGCCAGCAGCGGATGCGAAATATAAAGCCCGGTCAGGAACAGCACAGTCAGGCAGGCCGCATTGACCCAGTGCGTGATGCGAACCGGCAACTGCCAGACGTATTCACGCCGAAAGTATTGCTCCGGGTGCTGGCCCATGGCCTGCGGGTCGAACTCGTGAGTGGAAGTCGCCATAGGTTCCTCCTGAGTTTCCTCCGACTACCGCACCCTGATTTCCGCGAGCTTCTCACCGTTCGGCCCAAACACGTGCGAGGCGCAGGCCAGGCAGGGATCGAAAGAATGGATCGTCCGCAGGATTTCGAGTGGCCGTTTCGGGTCCGCCATCGGCGTATTCAGCAATGCCGCCTCGTAGGCCCCATGCTGGCCTTTGCCGTCCTTTGGCGAGGCATTCCACGTGGAGGGCACGACGATCTGGTAGTTCTCAATCTTCGCGTCCTTAATGTGAATCCAGTGAGCCAGTGACCCGCGTGGCGCCTCGGTAAAGCCGTAGCCCTTGGCTTCCGTCGGCCAGGTCGAAGGCTCCCAACGTGACGTATCGGCGGTGGCCGAGTCCCCTGCCTTCAGATTCGCGATCAGGTTGTCATACTCGGCCATCAGCCAGTGCACGCAGAGCTTTGTCTCAAGTCCGCGGGCTGCGGTTCGGCCCAAGGTTGAGAACAACGCCGTCGGCGGCACCTTGAGTGCGCCCAATGCTTCCGTGACCACGTCCTTGTATTCCGTTTTGCCGCTGGCAAACCCCACCAGCATACGCGCCAGCGGTCCAACCTCCATCGCGTTGCCCTTCCAGCGCGGAGATTTCAGCCACGAGTACTTGGCGTTCTCATCGAGTTGCTGGTAGGGAGGTTTGGGTCCGCTGTACTTAGGAACGGTCACGCCATCCCAGGGATGCAACGAATCCTTGCCCTCGGGATACTCGTACCAGGAGTGAGCGACCTGTTCCTGCACCTGCGAGGCGTCGGTCAGGTCGAGCGGGAGAACCTCGCTGAGATTCTTATTGAGGATAATCCCGCGTGGAATGCGGAACTGGCTTATGTCGCCGATGCCATTCTGCGGAAGATCGCCGTAGGTCATGTAGTTTCCGAGCCCGCCACCAATTGCCGCCCAGTCCGTATAGAACGACGCCACCGCCAGCAGGTCCGGGATATACATGTTGTCAACTACCTGGATCGCGCCCTGGATCAGCGTCTTCACGTAGTCCAGCCGCTCCATGTTGATGGCGTTGTCGCCTTGCATCGAGATCGCCGACGCCATTCCGCCCATCAGGTAGTTGGGGTGCGGGTTCTTGCCCCCAAAAACGGTGTGGATCTTGATGATCTCCTTCTGCCACTTCAGCGCTTCCAGATAGTGCGCGACCGCCATCAGGTTCGCTTCCGGCGGCAGTTTGTAGGCAGGATGTCCCCAGTACGCGTTCTGGAAAATACCCAGCTGACCCGACTCTACGAACTTCGTCAGCGTGCCCGCCAGGTCTTTGAAATACCCCGTGCTCGCCAGCGGCCACGACGGCGAAACTTTTTGTGCGAACGCCGAAGTCGCGGCTGGATCTGCCTTCAGAGCGGAGACAATATCAACCCAGTCGAGCGCGTGCAGATGGTAAAAGTGGATCACGTGGTCCTGCACCATCTGCGTCAGAAACATGATGTTACGGATAATTTCCGCGTTTGGCGGAACCTTGACGCTAAGTGCGTTCTCCACTGTTCGCACTGAAGCCAACGCATGCACAGTGGTGCACACGCCGCAGATGCGCTCGCAAAACGCCCAGGCAGTGCGTGGGTCGCGGCCCTTAAGGATCACCTCCAGGCCGCGCCACATGGTTCCGGAGGACATGGCGTCCTTGATAACGCCACGTTCGTCGAGCGTCGCTTCCACTCGCAGGTGACCCTCGATACGAGTGACGGGATCAACCACAACTCGAGTCGCCATGCCTCACCTTCCTTCCTTTCCCTGCGCTTCCGTGTCCGAACCGATCTTCTTCCCGGCTGCGCGCCGAACCTCAGTGGAAATGAAGTGCGCTCCCACCCCGATCAGGGCCGCGCCCGCAGCCACCGCGCCAATAGCGTCGGGCGTGGAATCGATGCCCGGCACTGGAATCGACGACAGCCGCTCATAGAACGGGCCGTCATCCCAGAAATTCTCCTCGCTGCAGCCGATGCAGCCGTGGCCAGAGCCAATCGGATACGACACTCCGTTATTCCACTTGAACGTCGGACACGAGTTGTAGGTGGTCGGGCCGCGGCAGCCCATCTTGTAGAGGCACCAGCCCTTCTTTGCTCCCTCGTCGTCCCAGGTCTCGACAAACTGGCCGGCATCGAAGAACGCCCGCCGGTAACATTTGTCGTGGATGCGCTGTGCATAGAACATTTTCGGACGTCCGTAGCGGTCGAGTTCCGGAAGCGCGCCAAAGGTCAGGATGTAGGTAAGGACGCCAGTCATGACCTCCGCGATGGGCGGGCAGCCGGGCACGTTGATGATTGCCTTATGCGAGATCAACTCGTGGATTGGCTTCGCCCCAGTCGGATTGGGCTTGGCCGCCTGCACGCATCCATTCGACGCGCACGAGCCCCACGCGATTACCGCTTTCGCGTTCTCCGCAGTCTCTTGCAGGATGTTGAGAAAGGTCTCGCCGCCCACGGTGCAGTACACGCCCCCATCGGCGGTGGGTGCGTTGCCTTCCACCGCCAGCACGTACTGGCCCGAATAATCCTTCATGGTGCGTTTGCGATTCTCCTCGGCCTGGAACCCCGCCGCCGCCATCAAAGTGTCGTCGTAGTCGAGCGAGATCATGTTCAGAATCACGTCCTGCGCGATCGGGTGCGAGGAGCGGATGAACGACTCGCTGCAGCACGTGCATTCCAGCCCGTGCAGCCAGATCACCGGCAGGCGCGGTTTGGTTTCGAGCGCTTCGACGATCTGTGGAACGACCGTTGCGTCCAGCCCCATCGCCGCTGCCATCATGGTGCAGAATTTCAGAAATCGCCGGCGGTCGACTCCGTGTGCGCGTAAGACATCGTAGGTGGAGGCACTGCGTGTGTGGGTTTCCATTGGCTGCCTCGATCGTGCTGTGAAAGATGGCCGTGCATTGTGTCCAATGTCGCAGCATGTTAGTACAGCCGTCATATGAGTCAGTGACTCGTGTCACCTATCAATGTGACGTAATGGAAAGATTGTTGGGTTTTCGAAACTTCACTGATGTGCGGCGACGGCCTGCCGCACAGGGAGACTGACGGAGAACGTGGTGCCCTTGCCTAACCTGCTCTCGACTTCGATCCGTCCGTGATGTTCCTCGATGATCCGCTTGGCCAGCGAGAGACCCAATCCAGTTCCGTCTCCCTTGGTCGTGTAGAACGGCCGGAAGATGTTCGGAAGATGCTCGGGCGGAATTCCACGGCCGGAGTCGGAAACGGTAAACACGGCATCGTCGGAATCTTCGCGCGCAGACACAGAAACCTCGACCCGCCCCGGACCTTCGATCGCCTGCACCGCATTGAGAAGCAGATTGAGCAGAACCTGGTGCATCTGGTCGCTGTCATGATCCACTTCCGGCAAATTTTCGGCGGGCTTAAATTCGATTTTGATTGGCTTCGACAGCACTTGCTGACGAGCCAGCATCACGGCATGCTCAACGGTCGTATTCAAATCGCTCAGGCGCATTTCGGCCGCACGCGGGCGCGCGGTGCCGAGCAGGTCCGTCAGGATGCGGTTGATCTGGTTGATTTCCTCGCGCACCTCCTTCACCACCGCCCTCGCCGGACTGGAGGCAGGCAGGTCGCGGCCCACGATTTCGATCACGCCCGCGATTCCAGCCAGTGGATTGCGAATTTCGTGCGCCAGACCTGTGGCCAACTCGCCGAGGGTGGCGAAGTGCTCGGCGCGCGACATCTGCGTGCGGTGCAGCAGTTCGATCTCTTCGCGGCTTTCGCGGAGTTGCTGCACCATCAAATTGAAATTCCGTCCCAGGTCTCCGATCTCGTCGTTTCGCTTGGCAAACGTGACTGAAGCGGTCAACTCACCGTCGCCCACACGCCCCATCTGCTCCTGCAACTCGATCATCGGGCGATTGATGGTGGAAGCGAGCACCACGATGACAACGCCGCAGATCGCGACCGCCCCCGCCCCGGCAATCAGCAGCAGGCGATGGCGCTCGGTGTCTTGAAGCGAGAGGGTCGCCAATAGAAACAGGAACATACCGTTCAACAAAACCACAGCGACCGGCCAAATGGCTTTCAGTTGCCAGTTCACGCGCATGGAGCGCGCGGTGCTCTTGCCTGCCGTCGGTGTTAGCGTTCGGTCAATCATGGTCGTTCACAGGATGTTGCGGCTGCCTCTGAGCCTCAAGCATACGCATGTAAGCCCGGCAACAAATAAGTGACCCCAAAGAACGTAAACATCACCACGCCGAATCCCAGGATGGCGAAATATGCCGCCCGGCGTCCGCGCCATCCTCGCGTGATGCGCATGTGAAGGTAGCCGGCATACACCAGCCACGTAATAGCTGCCCAAGTCTCTTTCGGATCCCAATTCCAGTACGATCCCCAGGTCTGGTTCGCCCAGTAAGCGCCGGCAGCAATCATCAACGTCAGGAGCGGAAAAGCAATACAGATAGTCTTGTAGGTGATGCGGTCAAGCGCGTTGGCGTCCGGCAGCAGACGCTCCAGGTCCGGCCGCCGCCACAACAGCAGCAAATACAGCAGCGAGATGAAAATCCCGCCCACCAAGCCCGAAAGAATGAACGGGCTCGCGGCCAGGCTGGTGGTGAAGAGTCCGTCCGCGTCGAGCGACGGATAAGCGCCTTCGCGGGCACGCAGCAGGAACATCACGAGCGTCATAATCTGCAGCAGGATGCTGATGAACACGGCGCGGTTCGCAATCGCCAGGTAGCTATCGTCCTTCTTCGAGCGAGCCAGCGCATAGAGGGCGAGCGGTGCAGCAACGACTAGCGTCGTCAGGAGAATCAGCCACCCCAAATCCGGAACGACCACAAACAGCCGCATGCCTTTCGAGATGAATACTTCCCGCTTCTCCTCAACACTCCATGCCACCAAGCTCAACCCTCCCTTTTCAAAGCGGGTCAGCACGATACTCGCGTAGATCGCCAGCGTGCTCACGCCGGTGGCGGCGAGGAAGGTTTCGGTTTTCATCTTGTCCTGGATCAAGAACATCATGGCCAGCGCAAAGCTCAGAGCGCAAGCCGCATAGGCAAGCATCGCCAGCGTGACATGCACATGCAGCCAGGTGGATTGCAGCGCCGGAACCAGCGGATGAACTTCGGTCCGCAGCAACTGCATCAGCACCACGCCCACGATGGCGACCGGCATGGTGACCGTGCCGATAACCTTCACACCATATTTTTTCTCGGCGATCAGCGTGAGTACCGCCAGCGTCCACACAAAACTGAGCAGCATCTCATAAACGCTGGCGAAGGGAGGATGCCCGGCTTCGTACCAGCGGTGGGCGATTGCGCCGCTGTTGGCCAAAAGGCCAGCCCAGGTGGCAAGCGAGGCGAACTTTAGATAAGAATCCGTCCCTGTGACGCCGAAGCCAAGGTAAAGCGCGCCCGCTCCGGAGTAAAAAATCAGCGCGGCGAACAGCAGATTGCTTTCATTCAGCACGTTGCCGCTCTTAACCACATTCAAGAACGCCATAAACAGCAGAAATGCGATGGCCAGCCCGACGAACACAATCAGGGTTGTACCTGTTGTCGCCGGCTGCTGCTGTTCTGCATTTGCTCGACTCATTGTCGGACCCCTCCCGGGTCAGTCCCCATAGCAACCGGTCAGCGCGTGCTGGCCGTCGCGACCTGCTCGCTTGGAGCGAGGCTGGAACTCGGTTGAACTTCCTTTTCAATTGCCTCAGTCAACTCGTTGAAGCGCTCCTCGAATGCATCGCGATTGCGGTTCGCGCTGCCACCGATCCACAACGAGTACAGGCCGGTGCGCTCATCCCGTACGGGGACAGCCCAGAAGCGCATGTGGATTACATAGAAGACGAAGGTAAGCCCCACGCCCAACAGCACCACACCCGACCACACACCCCACTGCCCGGGTTCGTGCGACACCTGTAGACCGGTGAAGTGGCCCAGTTGCAGATCCTTCGGCGCGAGCAGGTAGGGAGCTTTCGAGTTGTCGGCGACCTCTTCAAGTTGCGGGAACCATACGTCGAAGTTCTTGCCGCTGCTTTTAACGGTCACGATCAGGTGGGCAGCCGGACTGCCCAGTTCATTCGAGCGTTTATAGACTTGTCCGTCACGCACGGCATAGTCGGAAAAGAACTCGGCAAATCGGACAGTCGTATCGGCGTCAAGATTGGCCGTATCGCCTAATGTGAAGGCAATCTGTTCTGGCTTGTCGGTGGAATCTGCGCCGGAATTTGCGGCTGCAGAAACTGAGCCCGCTCCG
>PLHN01000458.1 GCA_003139975.1 Acidobacteriaceae bacterium | reverse complement strand
TAGTCGATGAAGACCGCCCGGTACCGCCTCTCCCGCTGCTTGCGCGAAAAGACCGCCTGCCTACCATTGGCGTTTCCAGTCCATTTATCCAGCGCCAGAATCCCCGTAAACGCCTCCAGGTTCCGCACCCGGTCCAGCATCTCCGGAGGCAGGTAATCCAACACCTGCCCTTCCACCGGGCTCACCACATAGCGCGACCCGAATTGCAATCCCGCCTCCACCTGAATCTCGTGGCTTCCCAACACAATCGTCAGTTCCGCCGTGTGTTCCACCAGCCACGACGGAACCTCTACCACTTCCGCCGCTGGCACCGGCAGGCCCACTCGCTCCGCCAGCCGCGTCGCCAGAAACTCATTCGCCAGCACCCGCTCATGCTGCGGATTATTCCGGAACTTCACCACATAGTAATGCCCATCCTCGCAGCGCATCAGATGCCCCTGCGCTCCGCCCCTCATCCGCTTGATATGTTGCACCGCCTGCGTCGGCATCTACTGCGCACTGTAGTCCCCCCCCTCACACCCCGCCGTGACGCCTGCACACCCATTTTGTTCACTTTTCTCCGCTTCTTCGGAGAGGGGCCTTTACCTCTGCAATCTGACCTCTAACCTCTGACCTTCTCCTTCGCCTTCTCCCCCGCCGTCTCCTCTCGCACTGCCAGTGCAATCCCCAGAGCCATCACGCAATCGTCGTGCGCTCCCGGCGCCGCCTCCGGACGTCCGCTCGCCGTCCTCACAAACGTCCGGCATTCGTTCCACAACCGCGCACTCGGAAACAGTTCCGGATTTTCCATCAACACCGCGATCAGTCTCTCCACCATCGCCGGACGGCTCACCGCCGACGTCAACCACCCGTTCCAGCCCTTTTCTTGATAAATCTCGTGATAGTCCGATCTCTCCAGATGCGCCAGTACTCCCGACCCATGGTTATTTCTCTCAACCGCAATCAACGCCGAGTTATACAACTTAGCTAACTCTACCGACTTAGTCGCTGTCTCTTTGTGAGAGAAATGTCCATGCATCTCCGCGCATTGCATTCCCGTCTTTCGATCGATAACTTGTGCGCACGTGTAATCGCCCTTCACTCCTCCACCTGCCGGGTCCACTCCGATCACATACCTTCTTCCCGGCCGCGGAGGCATCCACATCGCCAGTCTTCCGTTATCCTTCCTTTCCAGCGGCTCTCTTGCGTCTGCCAGCGCCTTATCCACGATCTCTAACTCGAACACACACTCTCCCGAAGCCCGGAAACACCCAACTGCATCCTCGGCAAACTCCTGCGGAGCCAGTCCTCGCAACGATGCCCACTGTTGCCGCCGCCACGCAATCTGCTCCACGGTCAGCCCATTCACCCGAGCCAGCTCCGCCTCTTCCGGAGTCATCTCAAACCCCGGCCCTACCTCGCTCCGATAAGTTCCTTCCCACCACCAGGGAAAGAAATGTTGCAGATATCCCATCTCCTCCGCCCGCTGCCACTCCTCGTAAAACGATCCCCAGGCCCCGTTCGCCGTCGACTCCAGCACGATCTCCCCGCCCGGAACCACCGCCGCTCGCAACGATGCCAGCGCCTCTTCTCCGTCCCGCCCCCACCGCGACACTTCCGTGCAATGCAAATTCTGGATCGTCCGCCCCCGTCCCGCATTCTCGTCCGCCGACGCCACCGTAAACTCGCTGTCTACATGCGGAAACACCAGCTCCCGCGCGCTGCAATGCGAAGTCTTCAGCGGACCCCTCCAACAGTCCTGTAAGTTGTCCCAGAACCGGTGCACAATCCGGAAAATTTCCTCCGCCGCCTCCCGGTCATGCGCTACCAGCATCGTCAGCGTCCCCGGCCGCGTAATNNCCTCCAGCGTCAGCGTCCCCGGCCGCGTAATCGTCTGCACAAAAAAGCGCGCGGCAATGTAAGTCGTCATCCCCACCTGCCGCGCCTTCAGCACAATGTTCCGCTTCGACTTATGATCGTCGCATGCCCGCGAATACGCCTCCTGCACTGAGTTCATTCCCAGCGACTTAAGGTCACCCAACTTAGTCCGGATCTTCAAGTGTTGCTGAAGCCAAACGTCCCCGTGCGGCATCTTCCAGACTTCCGCTCTCCCCGGAACCTCCCGCCAGTAACCCGGATTCCGAGTAGGCTGGTCCAGCACCTTCCCGAAATCGATTAGCCAGTTTAATTTGCCCTTCCACCCGTCATCCTTGTCCTCAACCTGCTCCTCAACCGAACTGCCGCCCGGCTCCACGTAATCCATCTCGTCCCGCCGGAACCCTACCTTGCCCTCCAGTTGGTCCGTCATTCCGTCATGCTCGATAGGAGTTAGCTTCTCTTCCGAACTCTGCCATGTTTCCCACTTTCGCCCCGTAGCCCGATCCCGCCCCGAATTCCCCTTGCCGACCGTCCCCAACTTCTGTTCTTTAGACCGCATCCCTGATCCGCGCTACCCGTTTTAAATTTCTCATCACTACTCGATGGTCTCGACTGTCGCGCTATCTCGACCGTAGCGCCGGCATCCTGCCGGCTGTCGCGAGGGCGTCCCGCCCTCGCCCTTCGAAGTGTGGCGCGGGTGCCCCCGCCGCCCGCGTCCGTGTGGCGTGTGGCGCGGCCGCTCCAGCCCGCGTTCTTCCCCTCGATCAGAACCCGCAAGAACCTTACTGTCATCCTGAGCAAAGTGAGGCGCCTGCCGAACGGAGTCGAAGGACCCCTACTCCCTCAACCAATCCCTCGCCCCCGCAGGGAGTTCTCCCCGTGCACTCTGCCTTCGCAGGAGTAGAATCGTCCACATCCATGCGTGCCTGCGCACTAACAATTTGTCGCCGTAGGCGTCGCGACCGCCCTTCTCGTGTGGGCATGCTTTCGCGTGATCCGCGATGCCGAGAAAATGCAAGCGCAGCAACGATGACTCCCGCGCAGCGAAGGACCTATGCATCTCGCTCGCTGATGGCTGATGGCTGACGGCTGACGGCTCTGACCTGCCCTCAATGCCCCGCGCTCACACTCTCCGGCACATACGCGTACGCCCCCATCTCCCAACCCGCCGCAAACAAATTCCGGTTAATTCCCATCAGATCGTACTGATAAGTCACTCCCAAATTTAGGGGCGGGTTCGGAACCGGAGAATTCGCCGTAGGCCGAAAATCCGCTTCCACTCCCGAAGACGGGCAAGCGTAATAACTCCCAGCTATATATCCGCTTGGTGTGACATCGTTCGACGAGCATCCCAGCAAGAACTCCACCATCTGCGTGTTCGACTCCAACGCAGCCCCGCCCTGCACCAGCGCATCCGCGAAATTCGTAACTTCATCCGGCCTCAGTTCGTTCACATGCCAGAAATACCCAATCGGCCGTCCCCACAGCGCATTCTTGAACAGATCCTGGCTCACCCGGTTCCGCATCTGCTGGTAGCTCAACCCCTGATAATTCGGCACGATCCCCTGGCTCAAAATATTCAGCACGTCATATCCCGAAGCCAGTGTCGTATTCGCCCCGCAACACGGCTTCAAACTCCCCGTCCCGCGCACACCCGCATATCCCAGTCCCGCCGCAATCCCTTCCGTCACCGGATCCTCGTACGTTCCCGGCATCACGTACACGCGCTTCGATGGCAGGCCCGTGAAATTCAAATTCATCCACGCCTGCGCCCAGCTCATCTCATCGCTTTCCAGATAACCTTCGTCGAAATCCAGATTCACCGCCGCTGCCTTGATGTCGGCAATGCTCACGTCCGCCAGCGAATAAGCGTGTGCGCTCCCTTTCGCCAGCGAATCCAGCGATGCCTTTCCGAAACAAGATGCCGGCAGCGCCGCCACCATCGTCCCAACCAGATTGATCTGGTTTGCCCCCGCCGTTCCATTCGGCGCAACCGGCGTCAAATCCCACACGTGATACGCGCACGCATCGTACGGCGTCGGATTCATGATCAGGCAATCATTGCTCGGGCAGCCCGTTCCCCCGCTATGGCTGATCGTCAACGAAACCGTATTCGCCACCGTCCCCGTGTACTGCAATCCAGTGATCGCATGGCAGGGAATTGTCGTCGCCGAAGCCGCGTACTTTGAGGAGCCCGGATCGTCGCCGCAATTCGCCGCCGGCGGATCCCAATACTCATGCGAAACCGAATGCGTATTAATATCCCACCCCGTATTGATCCACCCTTGCACTTCGCCCACAATCGCCTGCGAGTAACTCCCGCCCGCAACCACCGCAATCGAAAGCGGCACCGCTCTCGTCTTCACCATCGGAAGCAGCGAATTAATATAAGTATCGCTATATTCCACCAGTCCTGGATCGTCATAAGTCACCGTCGTATATGCTGGCCACCGCCGCCACTCCCGGATCCACGGCGGCGTTTCCGCACCTATGTTGTGCGTCCCCGCCGCCGGACCTGGCGCGCCCGAAGTATCCACCGTCAGCGCCGTTGCCAGGTTATTCGCATACAAGTGGCAGTAGTCATAGCTGACCGCCCCACCCGTATTGTCGACAATCCCGTAAGCCCGGTTCCCATATGCCCGGCAATTCTTGATCTCGAACGCGCACGTCTGCGCCGTGCATCCCTGCCCGCCCGCCGCAAACTCGTATCCCGTATAGTTCATGTTCGCGTCGGTGTTATATAGGTGAATGTCCACCGCAGTTCCGCTCGGCTGCACATAAAACCCCACTGGCACCGTCCTGTTTTCCACCTCGCTGTTCGCCGCCATATTCGCCAGCCACAAGTGATCGCTGGCTCCTTGCACCTGCACCCCATATCCCGCAAACCAGTCCAGCAGCAAATGCTGCGCGACAATGTACTGCACCCCATTCAGGTTCAACATGGTGGTCGGCGAAACGATCGGCACCACTTGCCCGTAAAACTCCGGAGGCTTCACCGTGCTCCCGCAGCCGCTGCAGTTCACATAAAGCAGTTGCGTGGTTGAATCAAAAAACCAGTCCCGATCCTGTGCGATCCCAGAAACCGATCCAGCCGCGTTCCCCCAAACCGTCCCGAAGCGCACAAACGCCATCCCCGCCAGCGGCTGCGAAACGCAGCTGTACTTGATTCCATTGCTCGGGCAAGGCACGCAGTTCCCGCCATCATTCGGGCAGTTATCTCCCCCGCCGCCATCGTTGTCAAACAGCGGCTTGCTGACCCAGACATTCCCCGAATACACCGACCAGTAAGCATCCCCAATCGGCAGATACCCCGTAAGATGTGGAGGCGCTCCCGCATTAGTCGCCCCCGAAGCCGATCCATCCCCATTGAAGCTGTCAATGGTGATCGGGTTCCCGCTCGCTCCCGATGAAGTCAGCGAGAACCCCTCATGCCAGGTGCACCCCCGCTTAAAGTAAATAGCGTCCCCGGAAGCGAACCCCGGATTAGCCGAATGCAGAGTAACCTCAAGCGGCGTCCTCCAAGCCTGCCCCTGTGTCCCCGAATTCCCATTCGACCCAAGGTTGCAGTCCACGTAGTAATTCGAGGCACACGCCGCCCCAACTCCCAAAAGGAGTAAAAAGACAATGTGTTTAATCATGTCAGTCTTAAGTGTTCCCCGGCGTTTGTCAGCCGCGAACCCGCGCAAGAATACGGCCCACGGCGCTACAGGCTGTGGGAAAACTCCGCGTTTGCAGTTGATTTTGGGTGGCGCAGCGCTTCAGCGCTGCGATAAACCTTCCCTTTTCTCGCCAACGGCCTTAGCCGCTGAGGTCGCGCATACGGTTTTTCAGGATACTCTTCCGCCCTCGCGCACGTGGTCGCCACGGATCGCTCCGTCCACTTGCTCTTCCTGATGGCTGACGGCTGATGGCNNAGTTCTGCATCTGATACGTCACCACCGCCACAATCCCCGCCGGACCAGTCGTGCACCCCGATCCCCCCGTAGTCACCTTGACCCGCAAATACTCACCCAACGCCAGGTTCGCGCTCCCCGTCACCGCGCTATAAAAGTTGCTCCCGCTAGTCATCGGAATGGAATAGCTCCCAACCTCAACGTTCGCCTTCCCGTCCCAGACCTGTACCGTCGGATAGGTAGTACACCCCGCCGGAGCCGTGCTGGCCGCCAGATCGAATCCAGTCACCGTAATCCCCGCAGGCAACGTCCAATTACAGTAACTAACCCCNNCTAGTCGTAGCTCCCGCCACCGGACATGTCCACGCCAGATACATCTCATTCTTTACATAAGCCGTAGTCGCCAGCTTCGCGCTGTTATCTCCCGCGCTCAGTGTCGTAGCCGTCGTCCCGTTAGGAAGCGCCGGCGTCCCACTCAAGCCACCCGCCGTCCCCGTAGTATTCGCCGTGTTATTAGGAATATCCCCACTAACCAGCGCAGGTAACTGCGCATGCGGCAAAGTCCCAGAAGTAATATTGCTCGCGTTCGTAGTGTTAGTCGTCGCCGACGCCGCAAACACCATGCCGCCCGTCTTAGCGCAGCTAATCGCTCCCGCGCCGCTCAGCGAGCAGTCCCCGCTCATACTCTGCGGCGCATAAGCCGTCGCCCCCGCGTTCCCCACAAGAATCTGTCCCGTCCCCGGCGCCGTATTCGGCACCACCGCCGCCACCGTCTGCGCGTTATTCGTTACATTCCCCAACCCGACCTGCGCCGCCGTATAATCCCCGCTCTGCGCCGCCACGATGCCGGTCCGCCCAAACACGCTCGTCACCGCCCCGCCACTCGACGGCATGCACGACCCTCCGCCCGCCAACTGGCAGTGAAACGTCCCATCCGATCCCACGCCCAGCGAGAAATCCATCCCCGACGGCACGCTAGCCGTAGTGTTAGTCCATTCTTTCCCGGACCACTGCGTCGGGCTATTGCTCGTCTGATTGATGTTCCCCGCCACATTCAAATTCCCGTTGACCGTGACGTTATTCAGAAACGTAGGACTCCCAGCCCATCCCAAGGCACTAACCATCGTCCCATCGGGTTCTGTTACCACGCCGCTAAACGTCGGAGACGCCAGCGGCGCCGCCCCACTTACTTGCGAAACCGAGTAATCCCCACTCAGCGCAGTCACCGCCCCCGTGCGTCCAAATACGGACGCAACTGCCCCGCTCGGCCAGGAGGTGATACAACTGGCGCCAATGCAGAACTGGTGACCGTAAATTGTCGCTGGTGAATAACTCGACGTGCCGATCATGTATGTGTTGTCGGTGTTAGGGTAGAAGGCATACGGCGAACTCCCCCCGAACGTCCAGCGCGCGCTCGGGATCGTACCCGTAGCGACCTCCACTCCTCCCGCCGCGCCGCCCCCCGAACCAAACGCACTTCCAATCTGCCACGCACCCTGTAAACTGTCCCAGCCAAACTGCAAGCGGCTGTAATTCGTGGAATTCGCATAGGAGTGGTAAATCCTGAACGTCTGCGAGTTCCCGCCATTCATCTCCTCGAGCGTATCTGCCGGATCGTTGCCCGTCGAGTCCTGCGTGAACAGGTTCGGCTGGCCGTTACCCAGAGTCACCGCAGAACCGTTATTGTCGATATACTTCGCGACGTGGGCGGTACTATCGAACCATAACTGCCCCCAATTGGCGATGCCCGCCGGCTGCTCCGTCTCCGCCATCTGAATCACATCCGGCGTCGTGCAATTTGCATTCCCATTCGCCTGGATTCCCGTCGCGAACGATCCGCTGCATTGTGTCGGGGTCTGCGCCAGCGCCAGCGCCGTCCCCGCCTGCCCGCTGATATTGGAACTGGTAAGTGCAATCTGCTGGGTCGTGCCGCCAATGTCGAGGACCGGCATGCCGCTCCTCGTATCTATACCAATACCACCAACGGCCGGAACGTATCCGCTCCCTTGCGGCAGTACTAAGTTGCCAGCCACACTTACTGTATTTGCAAAAGTCTTGGTCCCGCTAATCGACTCATTGCCCGTGTTATGAACAACCATTGCATCCGCCGCCGCCCCCATTACCTGAGAAACGCTGTAGTCTCCCGTCTGCGCTGTCACCACTCCAGTGCGGCCAAACACCGAACTGATCGCCCCACCTCCACCGCCCGATCCGCACGGACTGCCCGTGGACCCGATCAAACCCGCCGCCACGTTCAAACACCCGTCGCTGAGCCCGGAAACTGTCATGCTCTGGTCGAACTTAACCGGCACATTGAACTCCTTCAACGCACCGCTAAGTCGCTCCAGCCAGTTCTGGTGCGCTCCGTCGCCGGTCGCCGCAATATAATTTGTAATCGATACTGGAGCCCCAAACGCCAACTGCCCTTGAGTTAGGCCGACCGCCCCGCTGGGCACGTCCGTTCCTATCCACGTGTCGGTCGCGTTCGCCGCCGGCCGATATCCCCAAGTCGATCGCGTCAGGGCCGGTTGCGAATCGATTAACGTAATAATGTGATGCGGCTGCACGTTGGCATAGGGGCTCGTTCCAAAATTCAATCTGCCTTTCGTTACTGTCTGCCCGCCTCCCGCCGCGCCCCCGTCTGTCATCAACGTTGCCGTCTGGCTCGGCACACCATTATTGGGTGAGGTCACGCTGCCAAAACAGCTCGTGTAGCCTCCAGGCGAAGTTGCGCCATAGATCGTGCATTGGTCGGCAATTTCTAACGGATTGTTCGACAGCCCAACTCCAACCGCTCCGTTCTCCTCTGCATCCACGAAGACACTTTTGTTCACCGACACGATTGACCCTGGCCAGAAAAGTAGACCGCCGGAATAAGATCCCTGTAGAACATTGTAGCTAGCCGTAAGCGCTGCCCCATTGTCGTTGTAAGTGCACACCAGTCCCGAGCACTGTGGAATGCTGGTCGCCACCGAACCGCACGCCGACGTCGAACTCCCGCCGCAGCCACCGGCATAAGGGTAGACGGAGTTCACGCCAACCGGCGTCGTCGTCCGCAGCAAATCGTAAGTGATAACGTCCGCTCCGTTGGCTACCCGCGGCCACCGTACTGGGATCGTGTCGCTGCCAGTCGAACCATAGTTCAGTACCTGCATCGGCGAGGTCTGACTGCCGGCTGTTATATCGTTGGCCACTACAAAATACGAATAGGGAATGGTGCCGCTTCCGCCGCCACCCGGCATCCCTTCGGTACCGCCCGACCCTTTGATGAAAAAGCTGGCGGCGGCCGATGAATTTCCCGCAATCAGTCCTGCAATGCCTGTCCCCGCAAACGGAGAGCGCGCCGGAGACAAAGGATTTGCCCCGTTGCTGCTTTCCGAATAAATGTTCTTTAGGTACGCGCCCTGATAGTTCCCGGTGGAATTCGACGAGTAGACCTGCCATGGCCCGCTCGATTGCAGAATTGTGTTCTCGATATAAATTCCGTTCGAGTTATAAACCGTCACGCCCGGGTTGATCGCCGTGATTGTTGAATCGCGCATCGTGATGACGGGAGCAATTTGGTTCAAGGATCCCTGGTTCCCCGCCGAAAAAACAAACGAGCCTGTCCAATTTGCGTTTCCCGTTAGATTGGTCGACGCGTTGAAATGTTCGATGAGCGCGTTTTCGTCGTCCCATATGTCGAAGAAGTTATTGAATGATCCGGCTTCTCCCACCTTGTCGTAGGAGATGTCGTTCAGGTGCGTGCCCAGTCCATTGTCGAGCACTGCGACATAGGCCAATGCTACCGAACCGGGAGTGGTCTGGGCTGCGATGTCGGCGCCGGAGTGTGCGTACTGGAACGTCGTGGAATTCGGGACCGCCGTGACGAATGCGTCCCCCCAATAGGCGGCATCGTCCGTAAACATGATCGTCACCATATCGCCCACCCGGAGTCCGTGCGGGCTTGCCGTCGTGATCGTCACCACATGAGAGGCCTTTTGTGTTTGCGTGATGGCCACGCCGGCAAATGCCGGACTCCCGGAAAGGTCCGTCGGCGACCGGAAGCTCAATCCCATCACAGTGTTGCCCGCATAGTCATTCGACCCCAGTAAGTCGCCAACCTGCAGGCAAGGCCCACGCTCCTTGCAGCTAAGCGTAGTTCCATAGCCACTTAGAACAGACTGATTGGAATGAAAGTAAATCGTGCCTGCGACGGTGTATGTGTTGACCGAACTATTAGCTCCGTTCGCCGGAATCGTCACATTACACTGGCTGTTCTTCCAGTTAGTCGGGTCTACTCCGCAAGCGGCATTGATTGTTTCTTGAATTCCCGACGATGCCGAACCGATCGTCGATCCGGCCGGGTACGAATAAGAAGGCGTAAATCTGATCGTGCCCGACGGCGCCCCCGAAGTGCACCCTCCGGATGCCGTAACTACATTGACCGCCTCGCTGTTCCCTCCTCCTGTAAGCAGGACCTGGTAGCCGGCTCCGCTCGTTGTGTCGACGCCCACCGGACAAGGTGTTAGTGTCACCGTGGCTGGCGAACCACCCGTCAGCGCAGTTGTCAGATTCTGCGACCAGCTCAGGGCTGTGGTGGCATACGTAATTCCCGCTGGCGCCCCGCCCCCGCACGCGCCCCACGTCGAGTTCCCCGTTAAGCAGGTCGCGGCACTCGCCACTCCCGCACCCAGCTCAGCGGTTGGAACCGTTCCGTTCACAAAGTCCGCTTTCGCCAATAGGCCGGTGTCCACGTAATGTCGGTCTGCTGCTTGGAGCGGAGCCGTGGGATCTCCCGGCAGCGTCAATGGACCGGTCATCGTATCCCCAGCCTTTGACACATAGGATCCCGAGCCCACGTTTGAAACGGCAGCGTCCACATAGCCCTTGTTCGCTGCATCGCTGCTTCCCACCGGCTGCGGAAGCGACGGCGGGGCCGCAAACTGTTTCGTGCCTGTGATCGTCTCGCTTCCAGCCAGATGCACCACTGTGGAGTCCAGTGCGCGGTTTGCCACGGCTGCGTCTACATACTGCTGCGTCACCACGCTGTTCCCAAGTCCCGTCCCCGGAGTAGTCCGCACCGCCGCGATCGTCGCCGGAGACGTAGTTGGAACCGACCAGTACTCGGTCCGCACCGTCCCGTCGTCCAGTTGAAACACCACGACATACAACGTCCCGGCCGGGCTCGCCCCCGTGTTCGGAACCAATTGCGCTGTGAACTCCCCACCCGCCCCAATCGTTACGCTCTGATTGCCCGCAGTTACTGTGTCTCCCGCCGCCGTCTGAAACGACGGCCACGAGATCAACGCCATCCCCGACGCTGCTGTCCCATCCGCGCGATACACCGGCCCGCTGACGGTCGTCACCGCCAGCCCCTGCGCATGCAGCGTTGATACGGTCCCCGCCAGCATCCAACCAACCAGCAAAATCAGCAGGCTCGTCCTGTTCCATCGTGTCCTGGCTTCCTGTGTCCCGGTCACCGGACACGTGCTACCGGCCGCTAAGTATCTACGCATGTCTTGTTCTCTCCTCGTCACTGCACCGGCTCGCATCCGAGCCAATAAGAAAGCCGCTCTGCTGAGCGGCCTGTTTCGCATCTTCGATTCAAAGCTCTGATCAACCGCCCCGCAATCCTCCGTGACCTCTGCGCCCCGGGTGGTCTAGGCTTTGTTCTAGCCCCGAGGAATAACCTTCCCCGCTCCGATCAATCATCCCGGTCTGAACTCTGCCCCGCCTCTTCCAATCTCATTTCCAGGAAGTGCCGTACGCTCTCCACATACACGTCCGCAAAATCCACTACCGGCCTCTTGCTCTCAATCAAATGCATCGCCGGATCGATCTTCCAGTCCATGGCGCACAGCACCGCCAGCGTCATCATCGGAGCCCGGTGCACTCCCGCCGCGCAGTGCACGTACAACCGCGACCGCTCGTCTCCCAGCGCCTCCAGTGCAAAGTCCACGCCCCGCTTAAACAACTCCGGAGGCTTGGGCAGAAAGTTGTCGTCGGTCGGATTCCACAGAACCTCGATGCCGCACGCCTCCGCCAGCGGTCGGTCATCGAATTCGATCTGCATGTTCAGAACGTGAGTGACGCCGGCCTGCGCCAATTCCTCCATGTTCCGCGCGTGCCAGATCCCGCCCCCCAGCGCAATTCGGTCCGTGACCCACGTTATGTCCATGCTCTATCCCGGTCTCCTGAACTCGATCCTCAGTTCGCTTCGTGCGATCCTCGTTCCGCCGATTCCCCTTCTCCCACGTCTCGCCTCGATTTTACGTCTTCTTCGTCCCATTAGGGTGTTTCGCGCCTTGGGAGACGCTGATCAAATGTGGTGCGGATACCCCTGCCCGCGCAGAAGCCGGCATTCGCCGCCCAGCGAACGGGGCGCGATGCAGTCTGCCGGCCTTCGCCGACCCCCTGCCCGCGCCCCTGAATTTCTATCGCGCCCAGCAAATTTCTGTTTTTTTCTACTCTTAAGTTTAGGATATCAAATTTAGGGGGGGTACCCCGCCACATTTGCGACATTTATTACTGCCTTAATTTGAACGAGTTATGGCGTTCTTGCCATTTCCCCCCTCTTGACAAGTTCCAGTCATCCCATCGCCCACCCCCCCTGACTTATTAGTCGTCGGAATTACGCGTTTGTCTTAGCAAGCCGCGCCTAAGTAGGATGTGTGATAGGTCGTCCAGGGCGACTTGTAACTGCCGCTCAACTGTTCTTTGAGAGCAGCGGAGGAGCCTAGACACTTCAGGCACCGTATATCCCTCAAGCACGCTCATTGCAAGCACTTTCCTTTCAAACTGGCTCAGTAAGTCAAGTGACTGCTCCATGTCCGCGACAAAGATCACGACGTCTTCAAAGCTCTTCATCGAATACGACGTGAGTCTTGCGCGGAAGATCTCGCCGCCCAGCAAGGACGGCAATTTGCCGACCTCCACCGAAGCTCGGGCATAGCGGCGAAGTAGCGCGGTGGTGCGAGAGCGGTAAGGCCAAAGGTCCATTTCTGTTGGACCGAACGATACCCACGGCGACGGCTCCGCCTGGCCCATGAGATTCCAGGTTTGGACGACCGGCGCTGTTTGATTTAACATAGCCATACCCCCTTGGCGACTGAAGTGGCACCTGATCTCCGCATAGCGTCAATCTGGGTTGCGCGTTCAATTTTGCTTCGACGAACTTCCGAAGTGCGCAGCCTTCGCCGAGCCCGGCTTCTGACAAGTGCGTCGGTTGTGGACAATGCAGCCCAGTGCGCCATACAAGCCTCACAATACACAAGGCTTACTCCGAGCAACCGGAGGAACAACCCACCGCAGCGCTCGCAATATTTCAACTCCATTTGTTTGTCCGTACGTTCGATTTTGTCTATGAAATTCATGATTGCCTCGTCGAAAATGAATGATACAAAGCTAAAAAAGCCCTGGTGCCGATCGTCCGGCCCAGGGCTCGTATCTCTTACGATGACCTGTGTGATTATTTGGTTGTGTTCGCGTTGCTATTGCAGCTTAGTGCGTTCATCGGGTTCCATCTTCCGGAAGTACCCTTCCTCATACCCGGACTTGAGTACTTGCCCATTCTGAAGGATCACACTTAAGCGTCCGGTGAACTGAAGGTCCTGCAGCAATCGCGACATCGATGCGGAAAGAACTTCTGCCGAGCGCACCTTGCGGCGGAACTCGACGAAGCCCTTCTCCTCGTTGCTATTTGATGATAGTTCTATCATGGCGATTTGTACCTTTCTTGCAGTATAAGTGCATTATGAAACATATAACTACCAAATCGTATTGCTCGCATATTTGTAAGTCAAGAACTATATTCCCTTGGAGATGTTGTGTTTAACAAGATAATAGCTGCATGCTATAGTACGTGGTATACTCGGGCCCATGAAATTGCGGACTCTTCAGGAAAATCTTAGAAGAACACTCTGGGAACGAATCGACGCGGGAAACCTGACGGGATTGCATCTGGCAGAGCAGGCCGGCTTCGCGCAGGCACATATATCCAATTTTCTGAACCGCAAACGCGGACTTAGTCTGGCGGGACTGGATAGAATATTGGCCGTCCAGCACCTGTCAGTGCTGGACCTGATTGATACGGAGGAAGTTAACAAACGCGCTTCGATCCTGCCCCCGAGCGAAGACGAATTCGACAACGTGGCAGTGACGGAACCAGAAATTGCCGCGACCAAGGCCCAGATCATCAGCATGCACGTCAAGGAGATCGTGAAGTTCAGAAGGGGCTTCCTGAAGCGCATAAGACTCGAAGCCCTTGACAGTAGCCGCGCCGGCTGGGACCGATTCGTCATCATAAAAGCCGAGCCGCAAGAGGCCTCAAGCATGTATCCGCGCATGCAACCGGGCGCGACTGTTTTGCTGGATCGCCACTACGCCTCGTTCGTCCCATACCGTAAGGGCGAGAACAACGTTTACGCTGTGAGGAAAGATGAGTCTTGCGCCATAAGGTATGTTGAGGTTGCGGAAAATCATTTGGTTCTGCGTCCCCACAATACTGCATCGCCGGTAGAAATCCTAACAATCGAGCAGGGGCTGAGGCCCACCGACTACATTGTGGGTCGCGTTTGCTACATTGGATCGGAAATCTAGGAGCTACACTAGAATGCAGGGATGAAGAGCGTGATGGATTGAAACCATTTCTCTTTCTGTTAGGTCTCACGCTGGCAACAGTCTTCTGTGCGCGAGCGAATTCGCAAGATAACTACGAAATCCAGGTCTATTCCTCCGACACTGTCCCGGCGAACACGACCATGGTGGAAATTCATTCCAACTTCACCGTCGATGGTCAAAAGCAGGTGGTCAATGGAGTTGTGCCATCAAATCACGCCGAGCACGAGACGCTGGAAATCACGCAGGGGTGGACCACTTGGTTTGAAACCGGCTTCTATGTCTTCTCAAGCATTCAGCCCCACGGAGGATGGGAGTGGGTCGGCGATCACATTCGTCCCCGCATCGCGGCGCCTGAATCCTGGCATTTGCCGGTTGGTCTCAGCGTTTCGCAGGAGATCGGCTACCAGCGCCGCAGGTTTGCGGAGGACAGCTGGGATTATGAGCTCCGGCCCATCATCGACAAGAAAATCGGGCGCTGGTATCTCGACTTCAATCCGGCTTTCGACCGATCGCTTCACGGTCTGAATACTGGCAGAGGATGGGAGTTCTCCCCGAATGTGAAAGTCAGTTTTGATTTCACAAAGAAAGTTACGGGTGGGCTTGAATACTACGGGTCTCTGGGACCGGTGTCGAACTTCGATCCAATCAATGACCAGTCGCAACAGATATTTCCTACGATTGATCTGAACCTGTCTCCCGACTGGGAGTTCAATTTCGGTGTGGGCGTGGACGTGACGAACTCCAGCGATCACCTGATCGCAAAGTGCATAGTAGGACGACGATTCAGCTGGTCGCGCGCCCACAAGGCCGCCGGTTCGCGAAACTAACTGCTAGCCGATGGGTTCCGGCGATGGGGGCAACGGCGGGGAATCAGGCGGCGGAGCGTCGATTACAGGAGGCAGTTCTGAAACCGGAGGGGGCGGATTCAGCAACGCGTCCAGCTTTGGATATCGCGACGCGAAAAAGTAGATTGAGAACGCTGGGAAGAAGACCGTTGCCGGCACGCTGACCAGGGCGACGACGTACACGAGAACCGCCATCAGCATGCCTCCGAAGATGACGGCCACGCTAACCGTGGTGACGTTCCATCCCAATCCTGCCTTGTAGCCAGCGAACACGGCAAGAGCCGCGGGCACGACCAGCGCCAATATCGGGATCAGAGTCAAAATGCCGAATACAATTGCCGCCGCGATGGTGAGCACAATCTTCAGCAATAAGTAAATCGCATACTTTCCAGGCTCGGGACGCATCAGCGCCATTAATCGGCTCCAGCCATCGGCGAAATCGACATCTTCGAGCGCCATGATCGGTACAAGAAAGTCCTTCGCCAGAAGTTGGACAGCCGCAGCAAGCAACAGGAACACAAGAAATAGGCCGATCAGACAAATCACTCCCAGCACACTGCGTGCTAGGTGTTCATCTGCGTTCCTGAACCACCCAAGGGCCGCCGCTAACGCCAACGGCACGCCAAGCAGTACGCCTAGGAAGAGCCCTTCCGCGATGATAAGAACTATCTGCCACAAGAAATATCGCCGGCCGGCACGGTGCCATCGTGACCAGCCTTGACTGATCGAACAGCTCTTCTTGAGAACCGAGTCGAAGAGGATGAAGCGGAAGACGCTGTTGAGGTAAAGGAAAATGAAAAACAAGACAATCGCTACCGCGACGATGGCGGCAAACAATGCAGCAAACTGCGCGATACGCGCGGGGTCGAAATGCGGGAAAGGCGCGAACGTTGACGTAAGTTCATTGCCTCTGCGCGGATGAGAGACGGGAAAGTTAAAGCCATTGAAATTGCATCCGCTGATATGCAGTTCGGCGGCGAGGAATCCAACCAGCGCCAAACGCGACCACTGGCCCAGCCGAAACGGACGAAAAAGCTGGTCGCGAGTACGCTGGAGCGCGGGTTGAACACAATCGACAGCGGAGACAGGCAATGGTTACCTCGATCTGATGCCGCCAAGGTATCGTGTTCAGAGTCGCGGCGTCAACGAGTGGCCAGCCAGCAGGCGACAGTCGGTTTGAAAAACTAAGGAAGCGTTTGTTCAAGAAAATTGTGCGGAGCGACCGGCGCGCCACTTACTTGTCGGTGGCCGAGAATTGAAGCGCGGCATTCGCGAGCCAACCCTCGAACTCTCTCAGGGCCAACTCGCACTGCAATCGATGCCGTTCCTTGCGATCGCGGATTCTCTTCTCGAGCGCCGGCAAGAGGTCGAACGTGATATTGGCAGGCTGGAAGTTACGAGCGTCGGCCTGTGTGATGTAGTGGACAAGTGATCCGAAGGCAGTGGCCCGCGGCGGCGGGACAGGCTCGACTCCTCCTGCTAACGCGGCGGCATTCACGCCCGCTATCAGGCCGGTAGCGATGGATTCGACGTACCCCTCCACGCCGCAAATTTGTCCTGCAAACAGCACCAGCGGATGCGCTTTCATTTGCAGAGTGGGAGTTAGCAGAGTCGGTCCATTGATGTACGTGTTGCGATGAATCTGCCCATAGCGCAGAAAAAGTGCATGTTCGAGGCCCGGGATCAGGCTGAGCACGCGAGCCTGATCTCCGAACCTGAGATGGTTTTGGAAGCCGACCAGATTGTAGGAGTCGGCGCGCAGATTTTCCTGCCGTAATTGCACGACCGCATAGGGTCTCCGGCCGGTGCGAGGATCGATGAGGCCGACCGGCTTCATGGGTCCGAAGCGCAACGTGTCGCGGCCGCGCCGGGCAATTTCTTCGATCGGAAGGCAGCCCTCGAAGTAGTTCAGTTTCTCCCAATCTTTCTCTTCCACCGGCTGCGCTGCGACGAGGGCATCGTAAAACGCGTCATACTCTTCTTTCGACATCGGACAGTTGATGTAATCAGCCGAGCCCTTGTCGTAGCGCGCTGCCATGTACACCTTATTCATGTCGATGGAATCGGCTTCCACAATGGGGCTGATCGAATCGTAGAAGTGCAGGTTGTGCGGTGTTGGCGGGGGTGAGTTTGCGGGGGCAGATCTCGCCTGCGCCACTGGTGCCGCACTCAGCCGCATAATTTCCGAAGTGAGCGCATCCGAAGTCAGCGGACCAGTTGTTACTACGGTGATTTGGTCTTCATCAATGAGCGTTGCCTCTTCGCGCTTAACATTGATCAGCGGCTCTTGTGAAATCACCTCGGTCACTTTCTTCGAGAACTTCGCGCGATCGACCGCCAGCGCGTGGCCAGCCGGAACGGCCTCGGCGCGCGCGATCTTCAGGAGGAAGGATCTCGCTCGCCGCATCTCTTCTTTCAGTAACCACGGAGCGGTGTTCTCGCTGTCCGACTTCAACGAGTTCGAGCATACTAATTCCGCGAATTCCCCCGTCTGATGCGCCGGCGTCGTCCGCACGGGACGCATCTCCACGAGTTCGACCGCGATGCCGCGCCGGGCACACTGCCACGCTGCCTCCGACCCAGCCAGCCCCGCACCAATGATGCGAACGGTCTTCATTCCTGTCCCGCCATGCCGTGCGCGTTACTCCTTCGCAAACTGATCTCGAATTCTCATCCGCAAATCAGAGAATGACTCGCTCATCGCCCACTCTTCTGGTGATACGCTCCCGGTCGAGATACTCGAGCAGCGGAATCGCATACTTACGAGTTACACCGGTCATATCTTTGAAATGCGCCACGTCGATCCTGGACGTCGTGCTCTTGAGTGCCGCAACTCTCTGGCGAAGCTCTGTAAGCGAGTTCTGGTGGAAGACCAAGTCCTCTGCAACCTTCACAAGCACCTTGTCGCGAAGCAAAAGAGTCATGATTTTTTGCGCGCGCACCTTGTCGACTTTGAGGCCAGCCAGCACTTCTCGCAGCGAGGGCACTTTCAATCCGGCAACGGCGAACGCCTCTTCAATTGTCTTTTTCGATTCCGCCTCTTCGTCTTTCATGACTACGCCGCGGCCGGACAGGTGAACGAGCTCGCCGGTGATCGCCAACTGTTTTTCCTCGATCGCTTTGCCCAAGGCGCCGCAGAATACCTCGGACCCGAGTTTGAGCCGGTCGCGCAGTTCTTCCTTACTCATGCCCGCAACCAGAGGATTCAAGTCGTGGAATTTTCTGACGGTATCAATCATCAAAGTGCCTGCCTGCGCAAAGGCCGCCATTGAAATAAGCAGTTCGCCGCATCGCACCATGGACGTGCGCTGAGCGAGTTGCTCGACCTGGGAGCGTCGTACGTTCATGTGCGCCTGTGCATCGCTGAGCGATAAACCTATAACCCCGGCCCTGGCCACTCGGGCTTCCAATACCTGTTCGGGAGAAGCCGTAAGCAAACTATTTAGGAATGTCGTAATGTCCTCCGCCCGTCGCCGGCCTGGCGGAATCGACGTGTCCACTACTACTCCGCCTCCGATGGTCGCGACAGGCGAAAACTGGCGGATTACAAAACGGTCCCCCGGCAGCACAAGCATTGGCTCGGCCAGTCTCAGCTGGGCAAAGGCGTCCTCACCGGGATTCAATTGCTTGGCTCCATAGAGTCGCACCTCTGCGATGGTCTCTGTGGTGTAGGCATGAAAGTGCACACGCGAGGCATCTCTTAGCGGCTTTGCAGTACTGAGTAGGGAAAGGCGTGCGTCGATTCGCGAGGCGGAGTGAAGCATGTCTGCGGGTGCGAGCGTCATTCCGCGCGCCAGTTCCTCCGTCGAGACGCCAGCGACATTCAGCGCCGTGCGCTGCCCTGCAATTGCCTCTTCGGCCGCCGACCCGTGAACCTGCACTCCGCGAATACGCACACGATTCCCGGACGGAAAAACCTCCAGCTCCTCTTCTTTCCGGATGGTTCCCGATATGAGCGTTCCGGTGACCACCGTTCCGAATCCCTTCATCGTGAATACTCGGTCCACGGGTAGCCGTGCGATGGCCGTTGAGTCTTTGGAAGACACTTCGGAGGCGCTTTTTGCGATCGCCGTCTTTACCTCGTCAAGACCGGCACCGCTCAGCGAACTTGCGGCCACGATCGGCGAATGCGAAGGATCGAGAAACGAGCCGCGCAGGAAATCCGCGACCTCCAGACGCGCCACTTCGAGCGTTTCGGCATCCACGGCATCCGACTTCGTTAGCACGGTGAGCCCGCGGCGCACCGCCAGCAAGCGGCAGATCTCGAAGTGCTCGCGGGTCTGCGGTTTAATGCCTTCATCCGCGGCAATTACGAGGACGACGAGGTCGATTCCGCCCGCTCCCGCCAGCATGTTGCGTACGAAACGTTCGTGGCCGGGAACGTCCACAAAGCCCAGGCGCAGCGTTTCGCCGTTTGGGGCGGGCAATTCGAGGTGGGCGAATCCAATGTCAATCGTGATGCCGCGACGCTTTTCTTCTTCGAGGCGATCGGCATCAATACCGGTCAGTGCTTTCACGAGCGAGGTCTTGCCGTGATCGATATGTCCGGCGGTACCAACGATGACCGACTTCATCGCAAACAGTATAGCCGCGCCAGGCGGGCCTCTCCGACCGCAATCGGCCGGCATTCTTTGTTAGGCGGCCGCTTTGCGCCTTCCTGAATCTAGGGCCGATATCGTTGCATCTTTAATAATGATATATGGCCCACATTCAGATTCCATCTCCACTTCGTCAATACACCGGGAAGCAGGCGGCAGTAAGCGTGCCCGCGAAAACCGTCGGTGATGCGCTCGCCGGCCTGGTCGCCCAGCATCCCGACCTGAAACGTCACCTTTACAGTGACGACGGTAAACTGCGCGCCTTTGTCAATGTCTATGTCAATGACGAAGACATGCGCTACCTGCAGAAAGAGGCTACCGTTCTGAGCGACGGTGATACCATTTCGATAGTGCCGTCGATCGCAGGCGGCAACTGCCAAAATGATCGTCGGACGTGCAATTCCGGAGTCTGCAAGTCATAGACCGGCCCATGACGAACCGCGATGTCGTCGAATGTCCCGCCTTTCGCGCCGCTGTTGCCTGTAGCTCGCCGTTAACGATTCAAACCTGAAGAGGACTCATGCCTACCGTTTCCGAAGCCAAACCCGAAGCCGTTNNCAGAAGCTGAAGGCGGCGAAAGTGCTCTGTATCGGCGCGGGTGGACTGGGCTCACCACTGTCGCTTTATCTCACCGCTGCGGGCGTGGGCACGCTCGGCATCGTGGATTTTGATGTCGTCGACTATACAAACCTGCAGCGCCAGATCATTCA
>PLHN01000150.1 GCA_003139975.1 Acidobacteriaceae bacterium | reverse complement strand
ATGCCCATCCCCTGGCCCAAACCCACAACGACGACCGAGCCACCGGCTAATTCAGCTGCCTGATCCTTGCCGGTTTATGGGTGGCCCAGCTATGCTGGGCCACTCGAATTTCCATGAACCGGCTTGACCTGACTATCGCAGTAACGGGCATCACACTCGAGGTCGGCATTCTTGTGCTGATGGCCAAGAGGCACCTTTATCGCCAGTTTCCGGTTTTTGCGAGCTATATCGCGTACGTCATACTACAGGTGGTACTGCGCTCTGCACTCCTCCCGTACGAGCATCTCTATTTTCTTGCTTATTGGATCACCGCTCCGGTCGAAGTGATTCTAAGCATCCTCGCCGTCCACGAAAGCTTCCGCCGGGTCTTCGGCGCCTTCTATCTCGTTCGTTGGTTTCGCTTCTGCTTTCCGGGAGCTATCGCGCTCGCCATGCTGTATTCGCTCCTGACGGGTTACTTCTCCCCTCCCGCTCACGCCCATGGGATTTACTCCGCCATCATCTCCGGAATGCTAATGGCGCAATACGTGATCCTGACTATCTCCATCGCTTTCTTCGGCCTGGCCAAGCTTTTACAAGTCCCATGGAGAATCCACGAGTACCGGATCGTGGCGGGCTTCGGACTATCTTCCGGAGTAACTGCTCTCGCCGCCGGAGTTCGTTCGGTTTTTGTAACAAGGTTCCCGTTTGTGAGCAATATGCTCCCCGCCGTGTCATACCTGTTGGCGCTGGGAATCTGGCTGTCGGCAGCGGCGTACCGACTTCCCCCGAAGGTTGCCTCCGATGGCCAGAGACCTACGCAAGAAGATCTGGAAGAGCTTGTAAGCCGCCTGCGAGGAGACCTGGCAATCGTTCGCGGACTGCTGAAAAGGAGATAAGCAAGATCTCGACCTTGTCGATCATGCCTATTGCCGTGCTGATCCCGGCTGTTTTTGGGATCGCCTTCGTCTTCGTCATACTGCTCACCACGGTTTATGCACCGCGTGTTCATGATGTAGACCACGTGATCCTGCTCGCCCGCAAGCTGGACCCATCCGATTTGGAAACGCTGCTGGACGTCGGCGAAGAATGGCGGCTGCGCCAATCGCTCACAGCAGCGGCCTTCCGCGCCGCGCAAGAAGAACGCATTCTTTTGGCGCGCGAATACCTCCGGCGCCTGACTCATAACACCGGCCTGATCCAACTTTGGGTGATGCGGGAAAAGCAACAGCTCGAAGCCAGGAAATGCGACGACGGTGCGGAGAGAAATTCACTGGTTGCCGAGGCCGC
Source organism: Acidobacteriaceae bacterium (assembly GCA_003139975.1). Taxonomy (GTDB): domain Bacteria; phylum Acidobacteriota; class Terriglobia; order Terriglobales; family Acidobacteriaceae; genus Acidiflorens. Next base: position 3,175 of record PLHN01000150.1, on the reverse strand, counting down.
TCAACTTGCGCTGGAGCTTAAGATTTATTCGATTGTGGCCGGTTTCAAGATCTGGTCGTGGGTGGCGTTTCGAGCCCACCTCTGGCCCGGCCTACTGATTCCGGGCGTGACCACGTTGCGTGTCCAGTGCGGCGTCAATGTCATCGATAAATATCGCAGGCTGACTGGACTGGCCGTTGCATTAGGCGCTCGCCACGGCAGGATATATCAAGATCGATTGCTTGAGTCCCTCTGAACATTTTGCATCGCTTCGGCTTCTGCGGCCCTCCTGATGGCCTTTCGGCTATGATCAGGTCACGCCATGGCCGAATCGGAGTGCGCCGTCTACAAGGACCTGAAAGATCGTGAGACCCGCGCACATGCGGCCTGGACGTCCTTCCTCTATCGCAACGAACACAAGCCGAAGCTCTCCGATCGAGCGCGCAGAAGACAAGAGAAAGAAACGATGGAAGCCTACGAGCGGGCGCACAAGGCCCGCCTCGCTCACTCGAAGACCTGTCCGGTTTGCCTATCCAGCTTCTGAGCGAACCTCGGTGTGTGCGAACCTCGGTGGCCCACTCAAGCCTGAAGTTGGCTTGCGTGGGGCACACTAATCTCAGCGCACCACCAGGACTTCGCGGATGTTGTCCCGGGCAAGAAAGAATTTAATCGAGGCGAAGTCGCGGAAGAGATTTTCGATGTGGCGGTTGTTGAACACGCGTTGCAGCCGCGGCGATTGTTTCTCGGAAGCGGGACGCCCCGGCGGTGCGAACTTGATTTCCTGCATCTCGAGCATATCGGTGCCGGTAATGTGATAGCGATAGCAGGTTGAATCCGGGCCGGCATCGCGCGTGTGGAAAAAGGCGAGCAGCAGCCCGCCGGGCTTCATCTGCGACCACATACGGTCGATGGTCGGCTTCACCAGACTCTCTTCCATGTAATCGGGAAGGTTCCAGCAGAGCACGATGTCGAAGCGCCCGTTGGGGTAGACCAGATTTTCATCCAGAAATTTCTTGCTGTCGATGACGGTATTGCCGGTAGCGTCCTGGGTCCGCAGCGCTGGGTCGAGCGAGGCGCGCAGTAAATCTTCGCTGTAATTCTTGTGCCCCTGACTGGTAAGGAACTGAATGTTGTTGGCGGAAGTGGCGCCTACGTCGAGCACGCACAAACCTTCCTGAGAATTCAAAATGCGGACCATCTCGCCGATGCCGCTGGAACGGCGTGTGAGTTTGTGCGCGGCCGCCTGAGGCGCATCCTGATTCGAGGAGGAGCGAAAGAATTTCATCAATGGTTGAAAGCTAGATAACAATTAGGAAGCAGCGCCCTTCCCCATCTCCTTCTGGATATCGACTTTGCCTTTCAGGAAGGCGCCTTCTTCGATGGCGATGCGCTGCGTGGTGACATCTCCGGTAACCACCGCCGACTTGCGCAGATCAAGACGGTCGGAAGCGGTCAGGCTGCCATCGACCTTGCCTTGAATCATAATCGACTTCGCGGTGATTCCAGCCTTCACGTTGCCGCTGGGCCCGACGGTCACGCTGTGATTGCGGAGATCGATGCTGCCTTCAACCTTCCCGTCGATATACAAATCCTCCGACCCCGATACTTCTCCCTTGATCACGACCGATTTCCCAATCGTGGCCCGTTCCCTGCTCTCGGAATTACCGGACTGCGGAACGTTCGCCTGCGGAACATCCATGTCTTGCCTCCACTCGTCCCGCCAAAACAGCACGGCGAGTGGATTGATTGTAAATCATCCGGCTCCAGGCACGTTTCACACGAAGGTTCGTCCGATGGTTCGCGCGCTCCGATGAAAGGCCGCATTGCCGCATGCGGAAGCCTCCTGAGGCAACGCGGGGGTTTGTTACTATCGTCCTAGAGCAATGAATTTCGCCGAATCCATCGCCTCAGTAGCCGACGCAGTCTGCCGAACTGGCGTCCTGATTCTCGCGTTAAGCCCGGCGAGCCTGGCGCAACCGTCTTCGGTGCGTGCCGACCCGGTCGAACTCGTGCGCAAAGCGGTGCAGAACGAAATCGACGCATCCAGCGGATCGGCGCACTTCCTGTTCCGCGGAACCAAGACAACGCCAAAAGGATCCACGACCAAGATCTACGTTGAAACCAGCGAAGCAACGGTTGGAATGGCCGTGGCCTATGATGGCAAACCCCTGACTCCGGCACAGCGCCGAGAGGAGGACGCGCGGGTGGAGCGAGTGGTCAAGGACCCGTTTGAGATGCGCAGGAAACGAGCGCAGGAACATGAGGACGCCGAGCGAACCATGCGCATCGTGCGCGCAATGCCGGATGCATTTCTCTATGAATACGCGGGCGAAGTAACCGGTACGGCCGAGATTGGGCACGCGGGCGATCCGCTGGTGAAGCTGAGGTTTCACCCGAATCCCTACTACCGCTCGCCCTCGCGCGTGGAAGAAGTGCTGACAGGTATGCAAGGCGAGTTGCTCCTGGATGCGGTTCACTACCGCCTCGCCAGCATCGACGGCACCTTGTTCAAAGAGGTCGGTTTCGGTTGGGGCATTCTCGGTCATCTCGACCGCGGCGGCCGCTTCGTTGTTCACCAGGCGGCGGTTGAAGATAATCTCTGGGAAATCTCAAGCATGACCTTGAAGTTCACGGGAAAGATCCTGCTGGTAAAGAGCCTGTTCATCGAATCGACGGAAGTATTCAGCGGTTTCAAGCGAGTATCGCCCGATCTGACCTATGCGCAGGCGCTGGAGATGCTGAAGAAAGAAGAAGCGGATGTGGCGGAGAATTCACCAGGAACGAACGGCGCGCGCAAGTGAGGGCGGCAGCTCGGATGACCTAGCAGGCTACGGAAAAAGTCCGCATTGCTCTTGATTTTGGGTGGCGCAGCGCNNCAGCGCTTCAGCGCTGCGGTAACGCCTCTTGCTTAGAAACGACTTTTTTTCGCAGTCTGCTAGACGCTGCCGGCACCAAAAGTTTCCTTCCTCACCGTGAACTTCTCGACCAGGTCCTCGAGCACGCGGTAGCCCGTACCCGGCGCGTCGCTGATCGCAATCATCCCGTCCGCACGTACTTCAACTTCGGGGTCAATGATGTCCTGTTTCCAGTAGCGTTTGGATGCCGAAACATCTCCCGGAAGCCGGAAGCCTTCGAGCGTAGATAGCGCGATGTTGTGCGTGCGCCCGACGCCCGATTCCAGCATGCCTCCGCACCA
>PLHN01000449.1:5834-7619 GCA_003139975.1 Acidobacteriaceae bacterium | reverse complement strand
GGACCAGCCAAGGGAGCTTGGCTAACTTCTCAGAATGCAGCAGTTGGATTTTGGTTTTCGAAATCGCTTTAGAGCCCACGGTTAAATAATACTGAAGTGGTCTTGCGTGCCGGCCGGCGGCGAGACGCCGCCGGGACAGCCGGCAACCACGCCAGCCCGCGAGAACCGCGCGGTCTGGGGGCCCCGGCAGGATGCCGGCGCTACACTTCAGCGTGCGCTCGTACCGGGCTCCCTACTTCTTCTTCACGTACTCGACGTCGATCTGAATCTTGACGGTGTCGCCGACTACGGCTTCGCCGCTCTTGAGGAGATTGTTGTAGGTCAGCCCGAAATCCTTGCGGCTGATGGTTGTGTTGGCTGAGAATCCGCGGCGCATATTGCCCCACGGGTCGGCGACTTCGGGCGTGATGTCATCGACGTTAAGGGTCACTTCGTGCGTCGTGCCATGGATGGTCAAGTTTCCGACTACCTGAACCTTGTCGCCGTTTTTCGTAATGCGCTTGGAATCGAATTCAATAGTAGGAAATTTCTCAACATCAAAGAAGTTGGGGCTCTTGAGGTCCTTGTCGCGCATCTCGACGCGGGTGTCGACGGAACTGACATCGATGGTAGCTTTGACCGTCGATTTGGTGATGTCGGCGCTATCGATGTTCGCGGTGCCGCTCACTTTTGTGAAGCTGCCGGTTACATTCGAAATGCCCATGTGACGGACAGTAAAGTGGGCCGTCGAGTGCGGGGGATCGATATACCAGGTTGTGGTCTCGGCGAAGGCAGAGATGGCGGCGAGGATGAAGATTGCGGAAGCTACAGCGATCCGTTGAGCTTTGAGCATGGAATATCCTTCAATTTTGGACTTTGTTTCGAAAAGCAAGTCTACAGGTCCGGGGGGACTTTCCGAAAGAGGCCGGGGGCTGGTTGGACATTCCGATGTCGAGACATGCGTTCGGGATGGGGAAATCGCGCGCTGGGGCGATTGTGGAAGGTTTGATCGCTGGCCCGGTGGAGCGATATAGTGATTGAGGTTCCCTATCCGCATGTACACCGACTTCATTGCGACCGACCGCTGGACCAAGAACAAGGTCCATGTGCTCTACCAGGCTTTGATCGTGGCGATCGCTACTCGCCATGCTGACGCAGTGGATATCAAGTTCCTGGTGGATGGACGACCGGTCTGGGTGGCCCTGCCGCATCCAGCTTGGGTCGAGTACAAGAGGCGCACGGGCAACGCCATTACCGACCCCCTGGCGAAGGAAATTGCCGGTCATTTCCTGAAAACCGCTCTGGAATCGGGCGAAGGCCTGGGCCGGGAGATGTACGGCCTGACGGTCGAAGAAACACTCAAACACCTGGACGCCATTGTGGCCAAAGTGGAACCCCCGGTAGAGGCCTCCCGCTAACTGCCTCACCGCCGGACGGAACCTCACGTGGCATTCGTCACATTCAGTTGTGATGCTTGACACTTTGGCCTTCCTACCCGGGCGACGATAATCGACCGACCGATGCGATGACGGTTGCCCCCTCTGGGCGGCCGAGCAACATCCACAATTGGAAAGGCTCCTCGGAAACGATTGGGGACCTGACCCTGCAACGCGACGAAGGAGGAACCATGGCAGTTACAAAACAGCAGGCGCTGGATTATCACTTCGGCGCGCGGCCGGGAAAAATCGAAGTCTCTCCCACCAAACCTTGCGAGACGCAGCGCGATCTAAGTCTGGCCTACACCCCGGGCGTGGCCGAGCCCTGCCTGGAGATCCAGAAAAACCCGCAGGATGCCTATAAGTACAC
>PLHN01000449.1:3320-5760 GCA_003139975.1 Acidobacteriaceae bacterium | reverse complement strand
GTCTTTCACGACGACCAGCACGGAACGGCGATCATCTCGGGAGCGGCGCTGTTGAATGCGCTCGAAGTAGCAGACAAGAAGATCGAGGAAGTTCGCGTGGTGTTCAACGGCGCAGGAGCCTCGGGCATTGCGTGCGCGGAACACTACGTCCGGCTGGGCGTGAAGCGGGAGAACATCACGCTGTGCGATACCCAGGGCGTGGTCTACAAAGGGCGCGCGAAGGGCATGAATGCATACAAAGAGCGCTTTGCCCGCGAAAACACGCTGCGCACGCTGGCAGAAGCCTTTAAGGGCGCGGACGTGGCCGTGGGGTGCTCGGTGAAGGGTGCGTTTACGCAGGACATGGTGCGGTCCATGGCGGCGCGTCCGATTGTGTTTGCCATGGCAAATCCCGATCCCGAAATCAGCTACGAGGATGCCAAAGCGAGCCGCAGCGATGTGATTATTGCCACCGGGCGTTCCGACTATCCCAATCAAGTCAACAACGTTCTGGGATTCCCATTTATTTTCCGAGGAGCGCTCGACGTCCACGCCACGGCGATCAACGAGGAAATGAAGCTGGCGGCGACAAAGGCGCTTGCTAATCTGGCGAAGGAAGATGTGCCGGATTCGGTGTGCCGCGCCTACGGGGTGGAGCGGCTCAAATTTGGCCCGGACTACCTGATCCCGAAACCCTTCGATCCACGGGTGCTGCTGTGGGAGGCCCAAGCGGTCGCCGAAGCGGCTATGGCGACTGGCGTTGCCCGCAGGCCGATCGAGTTGAAGCGATATCGTGACCAACTGGAGCGCCGTTTAGGGAAGGCGCACGAAATCACCCATCTGATGATCCAGAAGGCAAAGGCGCATCCGAAGACGGTCGTGTTTCCCGAGGGTGAACATGAGAAGATCCTTCGCGCAGCGCACAACTTGCTGGAGGAGAAGATCGCCTTTCCGATTCTATTAGGTGCTCCTGGTGTCATCGAAGCCAAGGCGAAGGAGTTGGGCGTTACATTGGAAGGCGCGCGGATTGTCGATCCGTATGCCTCGCCAGCGCGCGAATCGTACATCCAGGAGTTCTTCCGCCTGCGCCAGCGCCGCGGTGTGACATTGACCGAAGCGCACATCCAGATGAGGGATCCAAACGTGTTTGGATCGATGATGGTCCATATGGGTTACGCCGACGCGTTGGTTTCCGGAGTCAGCCAACATTATCCCGATACCATTCGTCCCGCGCTGCAGATTATCGGCACGCGGGAAGGCTTGCAGAGGGTCTCCGGCTGTTACCTATTGATTACGCGCTCGCACCAGGTATATTTCCTGGCGGACGCCACCGTGAATATCGATCCCAGCGCGGAAGCTCTGGTCGAGATCGCGCTGTGCGCGGCGCAAACGGCACGGCGCTTTGACGTGGAGCCTCGGGTCGCGCTGCTCTCGTTTTCCACCTTTGGCAGCACGAAGCACCCACAGTGCGACAAGGTACGAAAAGCGGTGGAGCTGATTCGCCGCGCGGATCCAGGGTTGATCGTCGACGGCGAAGTTATGGCGGACGTGGCCGTCTCTCCAGAATTGATCGAGAAGAGCTATCCGTTCAGTTGGCTGACCGGCGGTGCCAACGTGCTGGTCTTTCCTGAGCTCAGCTCAGCCAATACCGCTTACAAACTGCTGGGCAAGCTGGGTGGGTGCGAGCAACTGGGGCCCATCCTGATGGGTATGAGGAAGCCGGTGCACGTGCTGTCGCGGGATGCCGAGGTGGAAGAAATTGTGAATATCGCCGCCATCGCCGTGGTCGATGCCCAGGAAAATGACGTGCTTCCCGGGGCGACGAGTCGCAAACACGTGGAATTGGTCGGACGATAGGGACGAGCTGCCGACAATCGGCAGAGGGGCGCGGCGCGGGCTGTGCCCCTTCTTTATTGTTCTGCATGATTTTCCCTTAGTTCGTTACCTTGCACCGCTTTCCGCAAGCTGGCGGGTTGTTCCTGTTCGCAAAAGGGCTTAACAGTGGTAGGCTGTGGGGGCTGTGGGCAAGTCAGGGTTTCTTTGGCTACGGCCCGTTTCATAAACGGGCGTTTGAAGGACCCCGCTTCAGAGCCTGCCCTGAGCGAAGCCGAAGGGTGCTGCCTCCAAGCGGCATTTTTCGCGGCTCTCGCCGCTGGGGGAGGTTCCCTTCCCACGCGAACGTCCATTGATGAAACATCCTGGAGTCCTATCTTGGAAACCGAAACCATGACCGAAAAAGATACGGGAACGAAGCATAAACGGCTGGCGGCTTGGGTCGAAGAGGTCGTTCAGCTCTCAAAACCGGATCGGGTTCACTGGTGCGATGGTTCGGACGATGAGTATCAGGCAATGGTTCGCCTGATGGTCCTGGCTGGTACTGCGATTCCGCTCAACGAAGAGAAGCGGCCGAACAGTATCCTCGTGCGATCCAGCACGGCCGACGTGGCCCGGATCGAGGAGC
>PLHN01000449.1:0-3269 GCA_003139975.1 Acidobacteriaceae bacterium | reverse complement strand
TCGGAGTGGAGATCACCGACTCACCGTACGTGGTAGCGAGCATGCATATCATGACCCGAATCGGCACTCGCGTGCTCGAAGTGCTCGGCGAGGACGGCGAGTTTGTGCGCGGGTTGCATTCGCTGGGGGCGCCGCTCGGTCCGAACGAACAGGATGCGGCATGGCCAAACAACGCAGACGAAAAGTACATATGCCATTTTCCGGAGACGCGCGAGGTCTGGTCCTACGGCTCNNGGCTACGGCGGCAACGCGCTGCTCGGCAAGAAATGCCATGCCCTGCGCATCGCATCGGTGCAGGCGCGCGACGAGGGCTGGATGGCCGAGCACATGCTTATCCTCAAGATGACCAGCCCCAGTGGTCAGGTCAAATACATGACTGGCGCGTTTCCTTCGGCTTGCGGGAAGACGAACCTGGCGATGATGATCCCCACTATCCCAGGTTGGAAGGTGGAGACGATCGGCGACGACATCGCCTGGATGAAGTTTGGGGCCGATGGCCGGCTGTACGCGATCAATCCGGAGTACGGCATTTTCGGTGTGGCCGTGGGCACGAGCATGAAATCGAACCGGAACGCCATGCTCACCGTGACCAAAAACTCCATCTTCACCAATTGCGCCATCACGCCCGACCGTGACATCTGGTGGGAAGGCATGACGGAGGAGAAGCCGGCCGAATTGGTGGACTGGCTGCGCCGGCCGTGGACGCCTCTTTCGGCTCGCAAGGCGGCTCATCCGAACGCCCGGTTCACCGCCTTATTGGGGCAGTGCCCGGTCATCGCACCCGAGTGGGAAGATCCGAAGGGCGTGCCGATTGACGCTATTTTGTTCGGCGGCCGCCGAGCGAGCGTCGTCCCGCTGGTGATGGAGGCTTTCACCTGGCAGCACGGCACTTTCCTGGGCGCAACCGCGGGCAGCGAGACGACCGCGGCGGCCGCAGGCCAGGTCGGACAGCTTCGCCGCGATCCCATGGCCATGCTTCCTTTCTGCGGCTACAACATGGGCGATTACTTCGCCCACTATCTCCGGATCGGAGAGCGTGAGGGCGCGAAGCTCCCAAGGATTTTCTACGTGAACTGGTTCCGCACCGACGAAAACGGCAAGTTTCTGTGGCCGGGCTATGGGGAGAACAGCCGGGTGCTGAAATGGATCTTCGAACGTTGCGAGGGCACTGCGCATGCCGCGGAGACGCCCATTGGAAGGCTTCCACGGCCTGCCGATCTGGATACCAGCGGCCTGAACGTTACCGCCGAGCGACTGAACACGCTGCTCAGCGTGGATGTTAACGGATGGCTGGCCGAGATTCCGCTCATCCGCGAACACTTTGAGCGGTTCGGCACGCATCTGCCGGAGGGCCTGAATCACGAGCTGGACGATTTAGACCGGCGCTTGCGGATGAGCGTAAGCCGAGTGGGGAAGATCAACCCATTTGCCCGAGTCAGCCGGGTCGGCAAAAGAACGGAACGCTGGCCGGAGGACGAATAGGGATCCTTTATGAACGACTAAAGCCCGGGACAGCTTCCGGGCTTTTGTTTGAAGGGCGCTTTGGTCAGGGTTGAACCGGGCGAATCCCGCGGCCAGGCGTCCTGCGCTGCCCTGTGCTTAAATCGAGTTATGTTCGCCCGCAAGGTTCGCGTCGAATACAAGCTGGATGGGCAGGCACATCTCTGTCCGCTGAAGTGGCTCGATAATTTCAGCATGCGCAATTTCACGAATGCCACGGTGTTTGACGACACCTTGCCGGTGGCGGATGGATGGCTTGAGATTGGAACGCGCGTCCCGCTCGATTCGCTGCGCGATGCGATGGAGGATTGGTTTCGGCGGAAGAGCTACTTGCCTGCGAACGCAATGCTCGTGTTAACCATGGCTTAGTCCCTGCTCAAGGACTGCGTGCCTTTTTCCATTTTGAGCAGGCGGGTAAACAGGCGGACGATCATGCCATCGAAGCGGGTGCCGCTCAGCTTCTCCAGTTCCGCCAGAGCTTGCTCGTGGCTTTTGGCGGGCACGAAAGAGCGTTCGCTCATCATGTTAACGTACGCATCCACCACGGCGATGATGCGGCCGAGCAATGGTATGGTCTCACCCCGCAAGCCCAGCGGGTAACCGCCGCCATCGAAAGCCTCATGATGCGAGGCGACGGCCTGGGCAACCCGGTCGCTCTGAGGAATGATGCGCAACACGTCCACGCCAAGCTGGGGATGGGTCTTGATCAAGGAGAATTCCTCTTCCGTCAGGGAGCGCGATTTGTTCAAAATACGCTCATCGATGAACAGCTTGCCAACATCGTGAACGCGCCCGGCAAAGGCGGCATCCGCGATCTCTTCCTGAGAGAGATTCAGCCCGCGCGCGATGATTGCCGCATAATGGCCGCACTGTTCCCCGTGGCTCGATGCGTTCGGCTCTCGTAGTTCGGCGGCCTGCGCCAAGGTTTCTACGGCCTCGCGAAGAGCGCTTGTGTCTTCTTCGCCGGAGCTTGTGCTCAGCTTGTGCAGTGTAGTCGCTAGTTCTTCCAGGTGCTTCGAGCTATGCTGCTCGCGCTGCAAGAAGCCTTCGATATAGGAACTGATGAGCTGGCGCTGGACCGCCGAACCTTCACGAAATGGTTCGGAGGTAGAAACCTGGTTGCCGCCTGCATGCTTGGACACGTACATGCCGGCATCCGCCACGCGAATCATGTCCTCGATGGCAAATCCGTGCACCGGGAAGCTGGCAACGCCAAAGCTGCCGGTGATGTGATGCTGTTCCAGCATGGGGTCGGTCGCCAGCCAGAGGCGCAAGCGTTCGGCGAGCACCTGCGCCTGCTCGATTCCCGTCTCCGGCATGAGGATGATGAATTCGTCGCCGCCATAGCGCGCGACCACGTTCGACTGGCGGCATTTCTGTTCGAGCAAGCGGCCGACGCGCGCCAGCACCAGGTCCCCTTCCAGATGGCCGAGCGAGTCGTTGACTTCCTTGAACTTGTCGAGATCGATGCGCACAACAGAAAACGGCCGGCCCGAACGCGAAGCGCGCCTCCACTCCGAACTGAGCGCCTCCCAGAAAAACCGGCGCGTCTTAATTCCGGTCAAACCGTCGGTAATCGACTGCTGCTGGAGCTTCTGGAAAACAAAAGAATTGTGCAGCGCAGTGGCCAGCAAGTCCGCGAGTGTATTCAGAATCAATACATCTTGCGGAGCAAACGCATTCTCGGAGCGGCTTTCCACATTCAGTACGCCCAGCAGATTTTCGCCGTAAGTGATCGGGAGGCAAAGCACGGCGCGCGATTCCGGCAG
>PLHN01000201.1 GCA_003139975.1 Acidobacteriaceae bacterium | reverse complement strand
CTGAAGGAGTGGATCATGGGCTACCTGGATACGTGAAGTCATTGGACTGAGGGCAGGGTGCGAAACCCGCTGCTCAAAAAGTTGCCCTGGCATCAAGAGCCTTTCCGCTCCCCGGCATTTTCTTCCCGGCTACAATGTCAGCGTGAGTTCTTCTCGCGTTGCCGGTGACCGGGCATCTGACGATACGTTTGACGATGATCAGCCTCGCCAAGATCCTTCGCATTCGAGGTCAGAGCTGCGCCCCTTCTCGCTCCGGCAAAGAATGTCTCTGTGGCTCATCACCTGGGCGAACTACCTGGCAATTCGTTTAATCTGCCCCACGCTGCGCTATTCCATTTCGTGGGAGGAGCCTCCGTCGCCTCCGGACGCGATCTTTGAAAAGCCAGTGATCTATGCCTTCTGGCATCGCGCCGTATTTCCGAGCGCATGGATGTGGAGAAACAGCGGCATTGCGGTGATGGTGAGCCGCAGCTTCGACGGCGAGTACATCGCCCGCATCATCGAGAAGCTGGGCTTCGTCGCGGTGCGCGGATCGAGCAGCCGTGGCGGCGGAGCCGCTTTGCTCGGGTTGAAGAGCCATCTGGAGAAAGGCTTGCCCGTAGCATTCACGATTGACGGCCCGCGCGGACCGAAGTATGTGGCCAAGCCCGGGCCAGTCCTGCTCTCGCGCGCCGCGGCTCTGCCCATGGCGGCGTTCTATGTTGCGATTGACGAGGCTTGGGTCCTCAACACCTGGGATCGGTTCGTGATCCCGAAGCCGTTCTCGAAAGCGCTGGTGCGCGTGAGCCCGAAGATGCGCGTTCCGCCGGACGCCGACGACGGGCAGATAGCCGACTTCCACCGGCAGTTGCAATCCGCGCTTGAACGCGTGACCATCTTTGCCGAAGCAAGCGTTGCGCGCGTAGGATCGCCCGAGTTCCCCGTCTTGGGAAAGAATTAGCAGGCAGCGCCGATCCGATTCGCGCCGTTGGTCATATCGCCGGCGGCACAGACCAACGTCAGGGGTGGCGCCCGCCGCAATTACTTCTTCTCGTCTACAGGTTTCGCGGGCTCAGCAGGCTTCTCCCCCTTCAGCTTGGCAAAGGATTCTTCCACACGTTTCTTGAAGTCACCGCTGTCGTCGTGCTCGAATCCGCTATAGTTCGACTTCACTTGCATCTCACACTCTGCGCCCTTCCCTACCAGCGCGACGTGGTTAGCGCGCTGCGTGAGCGCTCCGGTAACGGTGACATGAACGTTGTGCTTCACCTTGTAGGCAGCAACCATCAGGGTGTCGTCACTCTCCTGGACTTCGTAGTTCTCCGCATTGCCGAGGACGTCTTTGACCGCCGGCCACAAGTCGCTGCAGGAAGCGGGATAGGTATTCTTGGAGGTCTTGCCGAAAGACGGCACGGCAAAGATGAGCACCAGCAAAGCAACAACTCCATATTTCGTCATGACATTTCCTCTGGGCGAGAATGCACTCGCGGGCTGTCAACATTGAATGAAAGTTCCACTTCAAAGCAACTTAACGACGGTCTCTCGCACTCTGTCAGTGCCGCAAGTCACCTGAATGCGTGATAAGAACAAAATGCCGGCCAATTTGGGTGCGCCGCACATTGACTTGTCCGCTTCTGCAAATTAAATTAGGCGGGCTGCTGTTTTGTTCTTTCTCAACCTAGGTTCGCGCATGATCGTAGGCCGGCCCCGTGCCGGCGCTATGGGAAGCGGGTGCAAATCCCGCGCTGCCGCGCAACTGTAAGCGAGGACAATGGCGGTTTGTTCACTGGGAATCCTCTTCTGGAACGCTCTGAGAAGGACGTTCTAAGAAGATCCTGGGAAGAACGCCGCAATCGGCCGGACTCGTTACGAGTCCTTACTCGCAAGCCAGGAGACCGGCGCGAACCATCACCAATAACCCTTTCGCGTGCAAAGGAGCATGGTATGCGTTCATCCTTCAGCGTTCTACTGGTACTGCTTCTCTCCGTGGCGGCTTCAGCCGCCGATCTCAAAGTCAAAGTCGTCGACCCTCAATCCGCCGCCGTGGCTGGTGCGCTAGTCTTGTTGCTGCGCGCGGGCAAGACCACAGTTCTCGCCACCGAGATCACTTCCGCGGAAGGAACCGCGACGTTCCGCGATCAATCCGCCGGATCGTACAAGATCCAAGTGCTGGCCCCAGGATTTGCCGCAGAGACAGTTGACGTTCCGTCCGAGCCCGAGATCACCGTCAATCTGCGCCTGGCGACCGCTTCGGAAACTGTCATTGTCAGCGCAACGCGCACTCCTGTACCCGGAGAAGCGGCCGGCGCGGACGTGGATAGTCTGAGCGGCGCACAACTAACCAACATGCAGCCGATCGCCGCCAACGACGCCATGCGATTCCTGCCCGGAGCGGTCGTGAATACGGCAGGTCAACGCGGAGGCCTGTCGTCATTGTTCGTGCGCGGCGGCGAATCCAACTACAACAAGTTGATCGTCGATGGAGTCACGGTGAATGAACCCGGCGGCACGTTTGACTTCGGCACGCTCTCGCTCGCGCAAGCGGACCGGCTGGAGTTCGTTCGCGGCGCGCAGAGCACTCTTTACGGTTCCGATGCGATGACCAGCGTGATTCAGGTCTGGACGCGCACAGGGAACACGCCGATTCCAGAGCTCCGGGTAGCCGCCGACGGCGGAAACTTTGCCACCGCGAGCGGGCATGCTTCTTTGGCAGGCGCACGCGGGCCCCTCGACTACAACCTATTCGCGGACCAATTCAACACCGCCGGCGCCGGCGTGAACGACGATTATTCCGATTCACTGCAAGGAGCAAACGTCGGCGCGGCCCTCTCGCGTAACGTCTCGCTGCGCGTGCGCGTCCGCCACTCCAGCAGTCGCACCGGACTGCCGGGTGAGTGGAGTTTCAACGGCGAGCCTTTGCAATCGCCCGATCCTACCGACCGCTCCCGTCTCAACAATGTCCTCGGCAGCGTGGAGTTGGCTGTCGCCGGGCCCAACGGATGGCAGCACCGCTTCACCGGATTCGACTACCTCTATCGCTACGACGAACTGAATCCGAACGGCGACCCGGCGCGAGTTGACGATGACCCTTCTCACGAACTCGACCACATCAACCGCTCCGGATTCGAGTATCAGGGCGACTACTCTGAACGCACCTGGGCCCACACCACTTTCGGCTACCGCATCGAGAACGAGAACGGATTGGTCGGCGACCTCGTGTACGGCCCGCAGAATCACGGCCAGCGACTGAACCAGGACACATACGCGCAACAAGAGTTGACACTAGGGCGTCTGGGCGTGATCGCGGGGGGTCGCTTTGTACACGACAGCGCCTTCGGCAACACCGGCATTCCCCGGATTGCGCTGACGCTGCTAGCCTCTCGCGGAAACGAGATATTTTCGGGCACTCGCCTTCGATTTTCCTACTCCACTGGCTTCAAGGAGCCGCGGCTCGAAGAAACGTACAACGGTATTCCACCCGACCCCTACGACATTCCCAATCCAGGGCTCAAGCCCGAGCGTCTCCGCGCCTTCGAAGCGGGCATTCAGCAAGGTTTTCTAAAAAATAAATACGAACTCAGCGCCACTTACTTCAATAACCTCTTCCACGACCAAATCAACTATGTCGAAGTCGATCCCATAAACCTCGTGGGCGAGTACGTGAATATAAACAAGGCTTTCGCTCAGGGGGCGGAGATTGTGCTGCGGGCGCAACTCCGCTCAAGACTCCTGCTCAACACCGCTTACACCTACACTTCATCGGAATACCTGGATAACCCCGCCCCGTCCAACCCCGTATTCGATCCAGGTCAGCCCTTGTTACGGCGTCCCAAGCATTCCGGCACGACCGCTCTCTCCTACCTGGGAACGCGCTGGGGCGCAAACCTGGGAGGCAGCTTCGTAGGCCGACGATCCGACTCCGATTTCTACGACTTCAATATCAACCACGCCGCCGGCTACGCGCTTGTGAGTCTCGGCGGCTGGTATGCCATCGACTCTCACATCACAGCCTACGCAAATGTCGACAACGTGCTCAACCAGCACTACAACGAAGTCGTCGGCTATCCTGCGCTGACTGCAAATTTCCAGGCTGGGTTTCGGTTCCGAATCGGCGGCGAAAAGTAAGAGACTGCGGAGGAATATGTGCGGCGAGCGGCTCTACCCTTGTCTACTGGCGGTCTTTTCCGCTGCGCCCTCGGCTTCGAGGCCATTGCCGCCGACGGCCTTGCGAGTGGGCACCGAGTGGTTATAGCGCTGGCGAACTTCGTGGAGCTTTTCTACTTCCTTCTCGCCCAGCGGCTGCGCCTGGCCGAGCATGTGTGTTACGACCGCGATTTTGGCGAAGTGTTCCACGGTTTCCATTTTCATGAAGGCGCTTTCGAGCGACGGGCCAAAGGTCACCACTCCGTGGTTCGCCATCAAAATCGCGTCGTGGTTGGGAATGAGTGGTTCGAGCGCGTCGGTCAGTTCCGGCGTCCCCGGCGTTCCATAGCGCGCCAGCGGTATCGACCCGAGGCCCACTACCACTTCGCAAACCAGCGGGCTGTTCAGGCCAAGCCCCGAGGCCGCGAAACCGGTCGCCGTAGGAGGATGCGCGTGCACGATCCCGCGAACCTCGGGGCGCAGGCGATAAATCAGCAGGTGCATGCCAATCTCGCTCGACACGCGCCGTGTGCCTCGCAGACGTTTTCCGGTCATGTCGACGACGACCATATCGGCGGGGCGCATCCGGCCTTTGCTGATGCAGGTGGGAGTCACCAGAATCCTTTCTTCGTCCAGGCGGACAGACAGATTCCCGTCCGTTGCCGCAACAAACCCGCTTGCGTGCANNCCGAATTCGACAATGGCGACACGATGCCGTCGGTCGCTCGACATAAGCACACCCTGTTTGGTCATGGTACCGCACGGCTCTAACGGGTGACAACCAATCTTGTTCCTTTGCTACACTTCCGATTGCATCCCGAATCAGACGAAAGCGCCCGGATAAAGACCTCAAGGAGCACCATGCCCGATACGCCTCAGTNNGTCCTACAGCCATCACACGCGCTGGGACCCGCTTTTTCACTTCTTCGTCCTGCCTGTGTTTGTCCTGGCAGCCCTTTTCGCGATTGTCATGCACCTCTTCGTGCATCGTACCCATCCTCTGCACGGCATCCTCCTCACCCTGTTCGCCATCGCCGTATTGATTGCGCTCTTTAAGATCCGCCTCTACGCCCTTAGGGTGCAGGATCGGGTCATTCGTCTGGAAGAACGCCTTCGCCTGGCTTCCCTTCTGCCCGAAGGCCTCCGCTCTCGCATCCCGGAGTTGAGCGAACGCCAGTTGATCGCCCTGCGCTTCGCATCCGACGGCGAATTGGCCGGCCTAGCGCAAAAAACACTCAACGAGAAGCTCTCGCCCGGCGACATTAAGAAGTCAATCAAGAATTGGCGCGCCGACAACTGGCGTGTCTGAAGCAAATTCTAATGCTCGTCTCCGATTTTCACTATGACCTACCACCCGCAAGCATTGCCCAGGAACCACGCGCCGGCCGCGCTTCCTCGCGGCTGCTGCACCTGATTCGTGAGACCTCGCTCCGCTCCTCTGGAGCTTCGCCGGCTGGAAGCTGGCAAGATCGTCAGTTCCGCGACTTCCCCGACTTGCTGCAGCCAGACGATTTGGTCGTTTTGAACAACACGCGCGTTTTTCCCGCGCGCCTCTATGGACGCCGCAGCGGCGAGCGCGCGCAAACGGTGAGCCCGCACAATCCAGCCGCGCGTGATTTTCTCCGCGGCTGCGTCGAGGTGCTACTGACGCGCCAAATCAGCTCCGATCCGAATGAGTGGGAATGCCTGGTTCGCCCCGGCCGGAAGATCGGGGTCGGAGAAAAGCTCTTCTTCGCCGATCTTGACTCCCGTGAAGAACCGAACGTTCCAGCCGAATTGGAAGCAGAAGTCACCGCGCGCAGCACTTTCGGAGAACGGCGCATCTGCTTCCGCCCCGTCCCCGATTTTTTCGCGCGCATCGAGCGCCTCGGCCACGTGCCCCTTCCGCCCTACATCGATCGCCCTGACTGCCCGGCCGATCGGGATCGCTATCAGACCGTCTATGCCAGCACGATCGGCTCTGTGGCCGCGCCCACCGCCGGCCTGCACTTCACGCCCGCAATCCTTGACCGCATTCGCGCCCGCGGCATTGAAATCGCCGAGATCACCCTGCACGTAGGCCTGGGCACGTTTCAGCCGGTGCGCGTTGAACAGGTCGAAGACCACAAACTGCACCGCGAATCTTATGAAATTTCCGCCGGGGCCGCAGAAGCGATCAACCGGGCAAAAATCCAAGGCCGCAGAGTAGTCGCCGTCGGCACGACCACTGTGCGCACGCTGGAGTTCGCTGCCGGGCAGGCCAGAAAGATCGGCGGCGAGCAAGTCCTCACCGAAAGCAACCAGGGCCTGAGCCGCGTCGAGCGCGAAGCCGAGCGCGAGTATGGCCGCGTGCAACCCGGCCGCGGCGAGGCGGACATCTTCATCTACCCCGGACACCGTTTTCGCATCGTGGATGCGCTCCTGACCAACTTCCACCTGCCGCAGTCCACGCTCCTGATGCTGGTGTGCGCAATGGCGGGGCGGCAGTTCGTACTGCAGGCCTACCGGCACGCGGTCGAGGCCGGCTATCGTTTTTTTTCCTACGGGGATTGCATGTTCATCGATTGAGAACCCCGCATCCAATGAAAAGCAGGCCGAAGAATCCGCGCCGCACACTGTATACTCAATAATTTGCCAAGAGCAATCAGAAGCCGTTTGCCCGGCCCTATTTCGGTTGGGTAGAAGTGAAAGCCTGGCAGACCCAATTCTGAGCCCCGGGTTGACGCTTGTACTGGCAACCGGCAACTGGCTACTGACAACTGATTCAAGGAGGAATCGTGAGGAAATGCCTGGGAGTATTGGCCGTGGTCGCCTCGCTCTGCGCGATGGTATGGGCGCAAGCTCCGGACCAAGCTCCCCCTTCAGACACGGCGCAAGCCCCGGCTACAACGGCTCCGGTTCCCGCCGCAAATGCGCCGCAGACTCCCCCATCGCAGCCAGCTCCAGCTCCGGCTCAGACTGCTCCGGAACCAAGCTCCATCCCCACCCCCACGAAGCCGGCCGCACCCAAGTATCCGCTCACGGAATTGTTCGTAGGCTATTCTTTCGCGCAAGCCGGCTTTTTCAATGCCGGACACTGGGCGCAACTGAACGGCTGGAACGCTTCCTTCGGCCTGAACGCGACCAGTTTGGTCGCTCTGGTGGTAGATGGCGGCCAGCTCTTCGGCCAAACTCAGATTCCGGGAGCCGTGCCCGCGCCGTTTCCTGTCAGCCTGGCGCCCTATTGCAACACTGGCCCGGCCTGCACGTTCAACGCGGACACGCGGGAATACAACATCCTTTTCGGCGCGCAGTTTCACTACCGGAAGCATGAGCGCTGGGTGCCCTTCGGCGAGGTTCTGGTCGGGCACGACGGCATCCGAGGTATAGCTCAAACCCAGTCCTCAGGTGCGTTCGTCGCGGAGGTCAGTTCGGGCATCGCAATTGTGGCCGGAGCAGGTGCCGACCACAAAATCAACGATCGTTTCGCGCTGCGCATCAAGGCCGATTACCTGCAAACGCGCACATCGTTCGCAACCATCGGCAAGGCAAAGCAAGACAATCTGCGGCTGTCGGTCGGCTTGGTCATCCGCAGCGTGAAAAAGAAGAAGCGCAGGCTGGAAGACGAGACGGATTNNGGTCGTTCGTCGCTGGTCGCTGGCAACACCCGCCGAACCACCGCCGACCAACGACCACCGACTATCTACGACCGCCGCAGATAGTCGCCAATCGGCTCAGCCTTCGACCGCAGTTCGTCGGCCAGGTCCGCGCCTTTGTCGACCGCATCTTTGATCTTGCCGCGTGCGTCATCGGTCCAGTCCGAAACCGTCTCCAGCGCGTCGTCATAAGAGCGCCGCAGGTCCTTCCGCAATTGACGCCCAGTCTTCGGAGCCAGCAGCAGCCCAAGGGCAGCGCCCACGCCAAGGCCGATCAGCAAAAAAGCCACCGCCGTTCCCGCGCCGCTATCCGAACTCTCGTACTTTCCAATGCGCATAAAGACCTCCAGTTGAATTCATTCTAGTCCACAACTGCCGGACCTGCTTCCGGAAGCCGACCAGTAAGCGAAATCGCCAGATATCGCCAACGATCCTCTTGAAATTATCGCCCACGCCTGACTCAGCCCCGCTATACGACTGCAACCACCCACAGACGCAAAATCATGCATATTGACAACCCCAAAAGCGCCGTGTTACCGTTCGCCCTGCCTTTCCCTGGGAGTGGAGCGCACGGGGTATCTCCTCTCTTTCGAGCACGCGTTTCAAACTCGCAGTCCCAATTCAGGAGACCTTTTTCATGGCCACGCCGTCCGCGCGC
>PLHN01000444.1 GCA_003139975.1 Acidobacteriaceae bacterium | reverse complement strand
AGCAGGCCATAGCCGGGATGGATCGCGTCGACATTTGCGATCTCGGCTGCGCTGATCACGGCGGGAATATTCAGATAACTCTGGGCCAGTTGCGGTGGGCCGATGCAGATGGCTTCGTCGGCAAAACGCACGTGAAGCGAGTTCCGGTCGGCCTCGCTGTAGATCGCCACCGCGCGAACGCCGAGTTCCTTGCACGCGCAGATCACGCGCAGCGCAATTTCTCCGCGATTGGCGACCAGAATCTTCTTGAACATAATGGTAAAGCTCTCAGCCATCAGCCGTCAGCCATCAGGAAAACCTTGGATCGCTTCGCACTCGATTTTCCTGAAAACTGAGAGCTGACAGCTGAGAGCTATTTTGCAGGCCGTACCGTAAACAACTCCTGCCCGTATTCGATGGGCTGGCCGTTGCTGACGAGTTTTTTCACCAGCTCTCCCGCAACGTCGCATTCGATCTCGTTCATCAGCTTCATGGCCTCGACGATGCACAGCACCTGGCCGACTTCGAGCGTGTCCCCAACTTTGACGAACGGAGGCGCGCCCGGCGACGGCGCTTCGTAAAACGTGCCCACAATTGGCGAGCGCACGATGTGGAGACTCTCTTCCGGCTCCGGTTGGGCAGCGGCTGCCGTTGCTGCGGTTTCCGATGCTGCAGGCGAAGGCGACGCCGGGACGGGCACAAGCGAGGGAACGGCGACGTAGCGCGTATCGGGATATGCCACCGTGGGCGCGTCCGACGTGCGCTTGATTCTTACCTTGACATCACCACGCTCCAGTTCAAACTCGGCGATGCCCTTCTCGATGATGAACTCGATCAGTTCTTTCAGTTCTTTTTGATTCATGGAATAAGGCGGGTTTCCGCTTCTCGTCTCTATATAGAGACGGGGCCTGCCCCGTCTCGCTCTACTGGAGACGCGGCAAGCCGCGTCTCCACCGACATCACGTGCTAGATGACAATCAGGTCTTTGTCCGCTGGCGTCAGCACTTCGCAGCCCGAAGCGGTCACAACCACCACGTCTTCGATGCGCACGCCCCACTTTCCAGGAACGTACGCGCCCGGCTCGATCGTCACCACCATGCCCGGTTCAAGCATTTGCGGCTGCGCGGCTGCCAGCCGAGGCCCTTCGTGGATCTCCAGCCCTAAGCCGTGGCCGGTTGAATGTGTGAACCACCGCGCCAGCTTGTGCTTCCGCAGCACCGCCCGCGCCGCCTCGTCGACTTGCCCCGCGGTCACTCCTGGCCGAACCGCTGCGATGGCGGCGAGCTGCGCTTCCAGCACTGCCCCGTAAAAGTCGCGGGCTTCCCTGGAAGGCTGCCCCACGTGCAGCGTGCGGGTCCGATCGGAACAATAACCGGCGAGTATAACACCAAAGTCGCACAGCACGAATCCACGGCGGGGGATGCGCGCCTCCGAGGCTCGCCCATGCACAATGGCGGATCGCGGTCCTGAAGCCAAGATCGTCGGGAAGGACATTCCCTCGGCGCCCTTGCGCCGAGCTTCATACTCCATGGCAGCGGCAACTTCGAATTCACGTACGCCCGGACGGATTTTCATGCGCGCGACACGAAGCAAACTTGCGCCCAGCTGCACGGCTTCGCGAATGCGTCGAATCTCCACCCGATCCTTCACCATGCGCGCCCGCTCCACCAGCGGCGGCGCAGAGCGCAACCTCGACTTGCCGCGCAGCGCGGCTCGGAGCCGGTCGCGTGCGCCGACAGTCAGCGATTCGGCTTCAATGCCCAGCGTTCCATAGGACGTTGCCCCACTCAAGCCAAAAGAAGGCTTGAGTGGGCCACCGACCCGCCCTGACGCCGCTCTTCCCCGCTGCGCCGCCAGCCACTCCGCAGCCGCCAGCGCCGGCGCCTTGCTGCCGATCACAATCCGTGCATTTCTCACTTCTTGTTTGGCCTGCGCGATATACCGCCCGTCGGTAAACAGCGTTGCACCCTGCTCGCCGACCAGCAGCGCCGCCGCGCTGCCCGTAAATCCGGTCAGATAGCGAACGTTGGGAAGGTGAGTGATCAGCAGGAAATCGAGCTTGCTTTCGGGAAGGATGGATTGCAGCCGCAACAAACGTCCGGCGTGATCCATGGCGATCGAGTCCATGCGCAGGAGTTTAGCAGCAGAAAGGTGGAGAAAACGGAGAAGGCTCAAAAACGAAGCCGCCGGACCCTCGGACGGTTATCCGAAGAATTCCGGCGGCTAGCGCTTGTCTTAACTCCTGACTATGTCTGCACAATGCGCGGAGTGATGAAGAAGATCAGCTCCTGCGTGGAAGTGGACACCGAGCGATGTTTGAACAGGTTGCCAAGGTACGGAATGTCGCCGAGTATTGGCACCTGTTGAACGTTCAGCGAGTTGTTGGTCTGGATCACGCCGCCGATCACCACCGTTCCGCCGTCGGTGACGAGGACCTGAGTGGTAGCCTGCTGCGTAATCAGTGCGGGGTTGTGATATTGATCCTCTTCGGAATAGTCCGGGATCGTGTTTTCCACATCCACGTTCAGGAAGATGGTTCCTTCCGACGTGATCTGCGGAGTCACAGTCAGGCGGAGGAAGGCGTCGACGTAGGTCGTGGTCGGCGGTCCACCCAACTGGCCCAAGGTCACGATGGGGATGCGTACGCCCTGCTTCACGACTGCCTGAATGTGATTCTGCGTAACCACGCGCGGACGGGAAAGAATCTTGAGCAAACCTCGCGACTCGGCCATGGTGAGCGCGAAGTCAATCCGCATGTTGTTGGTACCGGTGGAAAAACCAATTCCGCTGGTCGGTCCAGCTGCACCCAGGTTTGAGAACAGCGGAATCACGCCCGTCCCGATCCCCGTCGTTGGGTAGAGAGGATTGGTAGAGGTTGTATTGGTGTAAGGAGAACCTCCAGGGCCGCCCTGGCCGGGAACGCCGCCCACCTGCGTGGGCCCATTGCCCCAGCCGAAGCCAAGCTGCGTGCCGATATCGCGCGCGAAGCTGCGGGTTGCGGCTACGACGCGCGCTTCAATTTCCACTTCCTGCGTCTTGCGGTC
>PLHN01000094.1:2418-2801 GCA_003139975.1 Acidobacteriaceae bacterium | reverse complement strand
TCCAATGTGTTCATCATCGCGGTGGTGGTGTTCGCGCTAACGTTTATTGTGGCTGGCCGGTTGCAAGATAAGCTTGGGCCTTTCAAGATTTCTATCATTGGCGCGATCCTGGTGAGCCTGGGATTTTTCCTCTGTTCTCAGGCCGACAGCCTCACCAAATTCTTCATCTTCTTCGGCGNNGGACTGGCGGTGGGCGGATACGGCGCGGGATCGGCAATCTTTGGCCCGCTGGCCAATAACTACCTGATCCCGAACTATGGTTGGCGCACTACCTTTCAGATTCTTGGGGGAATATTCTTTGTGATGACGGTCTTCGGCGCATTCCTGCTGCGGAATCCACCGGCGGGTTATAAGCCTGCTGGCTGGACGCCGGCGCCGGCTTC
>PLHN01000094.1:0-2384 GCA_003139975.1 Acidobacteriaceae bacterium | reverse complement strand
GTGATCAGCCAACTGGTGCCGTTTGCGAAGAGCGTGGGCATTCCGAGCACGACGCTGGCGGCGTATGGCTTGGTGGTGGGAGCGGTGGGCAATGCATCGGGGCGCATTCTATCCGGCTGGATGTCAGATCATCTGGGCCGGATTAACGTGTTGCGCCTGATGATCGGCATCTCCATGGTGGCCATGCCCATTCTGTATTTCGTGGGAGGCAACGTCCTGGGACTGTTCGTGATGCTGTTCATCGTGTACTGGTGCTATGGCACGCAGTTGTCGGTGAATGGCGCCGCGGCCGCCGATTTCTGGGGCACGAAGAATGCGGGCATCAACTACGGGATGTTGTTTACCGCCTGGGGCGTGGCTGGTCTACTGGGAGGCCGCATCGGCGGCATGCTCTACGACAAGTACAAGAATTACCAGATGGCGTTCTACACGGCGGCGGTGCTGGCGGCGGTGGCGCTGGTGTGCGAATTGCTGGCCAAGCGTCCGGCTTTACCGGAGGGAGCGCTGGCGGGAAGGAAGTCCGCGGCATAGCATTCTGGGGTTGATCATTGCGGAAACGCGATCAGGTCCGGCAGCAGAGTATGGTGCGGACTGGGAAAGAGTGAGGGCGCTTCAGGCTGCGAGCGCCCGTTTTCGTACGTCCGGCTGCGAAGCCGGGGTAGGTCTGGTGCCGCTCGCGAGATCGCGTGTGGCGACGAGCAGGAATTGGAGAAGCGGTAGGGATGAGTTTCTGCAGGAACTGCGGGCCTTTGAGTGATTCCTCTGGCGGAGGATGCGGTGGCGGCAAAGTGCCTGTAAAGTAGCGCAAAATTCAGCAAGACAAATTCACGATAAGGGGTAATTGATATGGCTGATATTCGTCAGAAGGTAGTTGAAACCAGCGAAGCGCAAATCGCAGTTCACTGGAGGGAAGAGGAATACTACTATCCTTCCTCCAAGTTCATCGGGCAAGCCAATCTGTCCGATCCGGCCGTTCTCGACCGGTTCAGCGAGGATAAGTTTCCGGAATGCTTCCGGGAGTACGCCGATCTGTTGAGCTGGGACCAGTACTGGCACACGACGCTGGACACGAACGATCCGCCGTTCTGGAAATGGTTTGTGGGCGGCAAGCTGAATGCTTCGTACAACTGCGTGGACCGGCATCTGGAGAAATACAAGAACAAGGCGGCGCTGATTTTCGTTCCGGAGCCGGAAGGCGACGCGCTGGTGTCGGTGACGTATCGCGAGCTCTATATTCGCGTGAATGAGTTTGCGGCTTTGCTGCGCGATTTCTGCGGGCTGAAGAAGGGCGATCGCGTCACCATTCACATGCCGATGCTACCGGAGTTGCCGATCACGATGCTGGCGTGCGCGCGACTGGGCGTGATTCACTCGGTGGTGTTTGGCGGTTTCAGCGGCGAGGCTTGCGGCACGCGGGCTGCGGATTCACAGAGCCATATCCTGATCACGATGGACGGGTATTACCGCAACGGCAAGATGCTGGACCACAAAGCCTCGGCGGAGACGGCGCTGGAGGTGTCGGCCAAGGAAGGACATAAAGTAGATAAGGTGCTGGTGTGGAGGCGGCAGCCGGGCAAGAGCGCAACGGCTAGTCCATTCGTGAAGGGGCGCGATTTCTGGGTGGACGAAGTTCTGCCGAAGTATGCGGGGCAAATCGTGGCGCCCGAGCCGGTGGAAGCGGAGCATCCGCTGTTCCTGATGTACACGAGCGGCAGCACGGGCAAGCCGAAGGGATGCCAGCATCGCACGGGCGGATATTTGGCCTATGTGGCGGGGACGTCGAAGTATATTCAGGATATTCATCCGACCGACGTTTACTGGTGCATGGCGGATATCGGATGGATCACGGGCCACTCTTATATTGTGTATGGCCCACTGGCGCTGGCGGCGACCAGCGTTCTGTACGAAGGCGTTCCCACTTACCCGGATGCGGGCAGAGTGTGGCGCATTGCGGAGCGGCTGGACGTGAATATCTTCCACACGTCACCCACGGCGATTCGCATGCTGCGCAAATCCGGCCACGATGAACCGACGAAGTACAACTATCACTTCAAGCACATGACGACGGTGGGAGAGCCGATCGAACCGGAAGTCTGGCGCTGGTATTACGAGACGGTGGGCAAGCGCGAAGCCGTCATCGTGGATACGTGGTGGCAGACGGAGACGGGCGGGTTCCTGTGCAGCACGAAGCCGGCGATCGATCCGATGAAGCCGGGCAGCGCGGGTCCGGGGATGCCGGGGATCTATCCGGCGATTCTGGATGAGATGGGCGAGGTACTGCCTCCGGGATCAGGAAAAGCGGGGAACATTATTATCCGCAATCCGTGGCCGGGAATCATGCAGACGATCTGGGGAGATAAGGACCGCTTCGTCAACCAGTACTA
>PLHN01000503.1 GCA_003139975.1 Acidobacteriaceae bacterium | reverse complement strand
ATCGACGGCCTGCGCGTGGACGCCGTGGCCAGCATGCTTTATCTCGATTACTCGCGCAAAGAAGGGGAGTGGATTTCGAATAAGTTCGGTGGACGCGAAAATCTAGAAGCTATAGACTTCCTGCGCCGCTTTAACTTAGAGGCATACAAGGAACATTCCGATATTCAGACTTACGCCGAGGAGTCCACGTCTTATCCCATGGTCTCAAGGTCCACCCATCTCGGCGGCCTGGGCTTCGGCTTCAAATGGGATATGGGCTGGATGCACGACACGCTCAAATATTTCCAGCAGGACCCCATCCATCGCCAGTATCACCACAACAAGCTCACCTTCCGCATGCTCTACTCCTGGCACGAAAATTTCGTTCTGCCGCTCAGCCACGACGAAGTCGTGCACGGCAAAGGCTCGCTCATCGGCAAAATGCCCGGAGACGAGTGGCAGCGCTTTGCAAACCTGCGCCTGCTCTACGCCTACATGTACGCCCAGCCAGGAAAGAAACTGCTTTTCATGGGCGATGAGTTCGGCCAGGTCAGCGAGTGGTCGCACGACCGCAGCCTGGATTGGAACGTGCTGCAATACCCGGTACACGGCGGCCTGATGGCGTTTGTCGCGCAACTCAACCGCCTCTACTCGAGCGAGCCCGCCATGCACTATTTCGACAACGACCCGCGCGGCTTCGAATGGGTCGATTGCAACGACGCCCCCGCCAGCATCGTGTCGCTATTGCGCAAGACAGAGTCGCCCGACGACACCATGTTAGTAGTGTGTAACTTCACGCCTGTGCCACGACTTGGTTACATGGTCGGTGTGCCGACGGGCGGTTATTGGAAAGAACTCCTGAACAGCGACGCAAAAGAATACAACGGCAGCGGCGCCGGTAACATGGGAGGCACGGAAGCATTGCCAGAAAAAACCCACGGCCGACCGTATTCGCTGCGCCTAACGCTCCCCCCGCTAGGCGCGCTGTTCCTGAAGAGAGGTTAAGCGCTGTCATCCTGAGCGAAGCGAGGCAAGCAAAGCGCAGCCCCGCAAAGTCGAAGGACCCCTACACCCTCCTCAGAACAAGGGCGGCGTCAGGGAGTTCTCTGAACGAGCCACGGCCAGATGGCCGAGATCCAAATCGCGGGTGCCCCATAGCCTGCCCTGAGCGAAGTCGAAGGGATGGGTGGCAGATAAATCGCACCACCGCCCGCCGGAAGAGCGCAGAAGAGGCAAGCGACGATGGCACGATAGCGTGATGAAGTGCAGATGATGCGCGCCATAGTAGCGATGCAGGCCACAAGCCATGACAAGCTCAGCGTATATTCAACTAATCCCGGCGTGCTTACGCACTTTATCCGCCCACAAACGCGCAGTTTGGGGACTAATATCGAGCCCAGAAGCTTCAGCACTGACTGTCTCTGCCCTCGATTCGAGGGCTTCAACGAGTTCTACATAAAAACCGTGAAGCGATTGTTTTGCGGGCACTCGGAGGATCAAATCCATAATTCGCAGCCAAGTATGAAGTTGATGGCGCCCCTTGCTATCTGTCTCCAGCAACAAGTATACGGCCTGATTCGTCAGAGCAGGAATGATCGCGCGGTAGTACGGGTGCCTTCTGTGCCACAAGCCCTCGATAAGAGCGATGCCGACACTTCTCTTTTGCGAACCGCCGGTCAGATATTCAAGAGCCCGAATTAGAGTCTGTTGACGGTCGCGGATGTACCGCTCATAAACATTGGCGATGGCGAGCACGATTGCCACAGCGGAACTCGAAACTGCGACAATCAATGATACTGAGATTGGGCTTAGCATAGTCTCCAATGGCCGATTATATTTCGAGGCACCGACCTACGAGGTTTGGTGAATTCACGGCCGCGAGGTTTGCGACGCTTTCAGCAATCCCGATAGTTCCACTTCGCTCTTTTCAGTTGCTATCGAAGGCAACCCGCCTTCAACTCCCCTAATATTTACGACCTGTTCGTTCAGTGTCTGGTCCATGCAATCGAACGCTTCGGTTCCTGTACCCGCCTGACGTTATCGCTATGCCCCTACTTCGGAAGACTGACATTCACCTCCTTTTGTACCCACCACTGGTTGGAATGGAGAAAGACGTAACAGATGTGGACATTCGCCCCTGGCTCTCGGGCTGCAATGGTCTGGCGAAACTCTTCAGCGGATTCCACTGGTTTAAGGTCTACGGCTTTGATGACATCACCAACGTGCAAACCCGCGGCCTGTATCGGGCTATTCGGGAGAAACCCTGTGATCTCAGCCCCACCTTCACTTGAATTCGCAAATGTCGCTCCCAGCAGGGCTGCGGAGGCGACGGATTTGATTTGATTCGCGGCAACTGATTTATTCGTCGTCGAGATGAGCTTATAGCTGAAGTCTCTGCTTCCCGAAGAAGCGCTAGCGACGCCTTCCAGTTTGTTATCCACGATACGCGCTCGAAACTGCGTTCCTAAGGGGTAGTCGAGACAACGGTCTTTTCTGTTGGCCTCGTGTAGCCCATAAAAGCCTCCCCCGGGAAACAAAAAATGGACCACAGACGGCATTTTCTGGCACGACACTTTATAGTCGGACGCCCCATCAGTAAAAGTCATGTTTCCCGGGCTGGAATCCTTTATCTGTAGCTCTAAAGAATACTTTTTCTCAGGGCTATCCCCACCAAATGTACTAACAGAAAGTAGCAGAATCACCGCCAACCACTTCACGCAGTCCTCCTTTGACAGCCACGCTAATCTGCCCGTGGTGAATTTGCACGTGCCACTCTACAAACCAGTGCGTGACGGGTCAAGAAAATTCCCCGGGCTGTCGGCAGCACTTGATATTTCCGGTTGAGATAGCACACGAAATGTCCGCTTTGCGGGTGGTGAGGATGGGAAAACAGGGGACATCCATGACAAGTAAAAGTCAAGAGGGGACGGAGGTCTCTGGGCGCTTGGAAGAGTAGGGTCTCGAAGCGGGGATGCGCAGCTTAAGTTAGCGAACAGTCAGCGATCCAGCGTAGCCAAAGCTGCAGCTTGGCAAGACATCCATTTGCGGGAACCGAGCACGAGCCCGGTCGCCGAAGTATGAGTTAGGGTTCTCCGACCGGCCTCGATACAGACGGTAAACCACAGGTTCTCTGCGGACCTCCATAGCACACCTGTCAAGTCCCGTTTGACCTCCGAGAAATCCCCGAACCTCCTTCGTTTATTGTCTCTACAGGCCTTATACGTACATATGCGTATTCCAAACAATATTTTGGTCGCCCACTATTCGCCCGGCTGCCCACAGCCGGCGAAGTCTCCCACTTACTCAGTTCTTACTCCGCCACTGTATTTGTGACCAATCTCCTTGACACTCCGAGTTACAATAGAAGTAGCGCAGTCCAATCTGACGAATCGCTCTTTGACAAATTGATAGAGGTCAAACCGACCCCGCGATGCCAAGTATCCCGTCGCTGGGTCTTGGCTGAGAGCTGACAGGCAAGAGCTGAGAGCTAGCCCCTAACTCCCACGCGCTCAAGACTTTGCCGATAACCCCATTCCGTTCAAGACTTTGGCGGGAGACGTCGCTAAAGTCTTGATTCGAATAGACCGGGGGGAGGGGGGTATCCAGTGCCCAGCTAGCAAATCCGGCAGTAAGAGGCTAAGGTCAACGCGCTCAATACTTTGCCTCTAACCCATTTCGGTTCAAGACTTTGGAAGGAAATTCCCCCTAACCCGATGATTCCAATAGACCGGGGGGAAGGGGGTAGGCGTACCCAGAAGCTAGCCAACAGGCTGCGACAGCGTTGACAAAAATGTCTGCCTGCGCCGTTCGAGCCAGCTCATCCACTCGCCGAGGCCGTCGCCGCCAAGGCAGGAAACTTTGACCACTTCCATCTCCGGATGCACGCGTCGTGCGTTGGTAATGGCAGCATCGGCGTCGAATGGAACGTAAGGAAGTAAGTCGGTCTTAGTAAGTACCATCAGCTCCGACTTGAAAAAGATGGAAGGATACTTGAGCGGCTTGTCTTCGCCCTCGGTCACGCTGAGCAAAACAATTTTCGCCGCTTCGCCAAGATCGTAACTCGAAGGGCAAACCAGGTTGCCGACATTTTCAACGATAAGCATGTCGAGTTGAGAGAGGTCCCACGCGGCAATGTGCTTCTCGATCATGCGCGCATCCAGATGGCAGGTGCCGCCGGTGACAATCTGCTTGACCGGGAAGCCGTAGCGCTTGAGGCGGTTGGCATCGTTTTCCGTCTGGAGATCGCCGGTAAGAACGGCAACGCGGCTGTCACGCGGAAGAGCTTCAAGAGTTTTTTCCAGCAGCGTAGTTTTGCCCGAACCCGGCGAGCTGATGAGGTTGACAACAAGAACGCGGTGCTCGCAAAAACGTTCGCGCAACTCGGCCGCAACGCGAGCGTTCTCGTTCAAAACTTTTCCTTCCATCGGAACACGATTCATTTTTTCTCAACCTCCAGTTCGCGCTCTGCGCGCTCGTCCTCAGCCGATTCCGGTTCTTCGAGCTCAAGGTATTTGAATTCCAGTTCGTCGCCGCTGATCCGTTCCGGGCTCAGGCTTCCGCAACCAGGACAAAGCGATTCATAGTTGCGGACTTCGAACTCGCGGTTGCATTCGCGGCAACGGCTGCGCGGCCGAACGTATTCGATGTCGATCGCGAGACCGGCAAAATCCGTATCGACAGTCAGCGCCTCAAAGGCGAAGCTCAAAGCATCCGGATCGACTCCAGCCAACTCGCCAATGCGCACGCCAACTTTGACAGCTCGATTTCCCGGACGTCGTCGCAGTTCCTTCGCGACGCCTTCCAGAATCGAATTGGCAATGCCCATTTCGTGCATGCGTCCTCAGCAGATGCGCGGCAATT